>DATAAP010000333.1:0-4307 GCA_036260035.1 Alphaproteobacteria bacterium
GGTCTAGGTGCACGCCTGCGGAGCTGATCTCGGTCTGTTATTCTGTCCCGGAAGCGCGTTCCGGGACAGGCATGAAGATCACCGCCGTCGAGACCGTCCGCCTCGCCGAATTCGCGAACCTGATCTGGGTTCGGCTGGTCACGGATGAAGGCCTGGTCGGGCTCGGCGAGACCTTCTTCGGCGCAGCGGCGGTCGAGGCCTATATCCACGAGACCGCAGCACCCAAGCTGCTCGGGGAAGACCCGCGGCGGATCGAGCATCTCGGCGCCAAACTGGCCAACTATCTCGGCTGGCGCTCAAGCGGCGTCGAGACGCGCGGCAACTCCGCGATCGACATCGCGCTTTGGGACATTTTCGCCCAGGCGGCCGGCATGCCGCTCTGCGATGCGTTGGGCGGCCGGGCGCGCGACAGCATCCGCGTCTACAACACCTGCGCCGGTTACAAGTACATCCGCGACACGCGCGCCCAAGCCGTCGAGAATTGGCATGTCGGCGCGCAGGGCGGCCCCTACGAAGATCTCGAGGACTTTCTCCATCGCGCCGACGAACTGGCGCATTCGCTCCTCGAGCAGGGCATCACCGGCATGAAGATCTGGCCGTTCGATATTGCGGCCGAGCGCACCGGTGGGCTCGACATATCCGATGCGGAGCTGCGCACGGCGCTGGAGCCGTTCGCGAAGATCCGCAAGGCGGTCGGCGGGCGCATGGACATCATGGTCGAATTCCACTCGCTGTGGAGCCTGCCGATGGCCTGCCGCCTCGCTGAACGCCTCAACGAGTTCGATACCTACTGGCACGAGGATCCGTTCCGTCTCGACAATCCGCGCGATCTCGCCGTGTATAAGCGGCACTCCAAGGCCTGGGTCTGCGCCTCCGAGACGCTCGCCACCACGCATGCATTCCGCGAGTACCTGGAGAGCGGCGCGGCCGGCGTCGTCATGCTCGACCTGTCGTGGTGCGGCGGGCTGACCGAGGCGCGCAAGATTGCCGGCATGGCCGAGGCATGGCGCGTGCCGGTGGCGCCGCATGACTGCACCGGGCCCGTCGTCTATGCCGCCTCGTGCCATTTCTCGCTTTTCGCGCGCAACGCACTGATCCAGGAAGGCGTGCGCGCGTTTTATACGGGCTGGTACACCGAACTCGTCACGGCGCTGCCACGGGTCGCGTCCGGCGCCGTAAGCATCGATCTGTCCAAGCCCGGGCTGGGCCTGACGCTGCTGCCCGGGCTGGACAAGCGCAAGGATGCGGCTGTGCGCGTATCGCGCTGAGGGAGGCGCAGGCGGAACTCGCCCGCCGCGCCCCGCTCCGCGATCCTACAGGTGAAAATACGGGTCCAGCACGCGCACCTCGGTGATGCGCTCGATGGGCAGGCCATTGCGCTCGGCGACCTTGCGGATCGCCTCCGGCGACGGGCCGTCATAGATGCAGTAGGTGTGCTTCTTGTCCGTGGTCACATAGGAATGGACCCAGGTGACGCCCTGCTGGGCGTTGTTGCCGATGACCTTCTCTGCGAGCTGGCGACCTTGCGAATCCGGCATCAGTCCGAGGCCGTCGGGAAACGTGCGTTCGATCATGTAGCGAGGCATGGGTCATCTCTCCCGGTTGCGATCGAGTTGTCTCGATCTGGAGTCAAGCTATGCGCTGTACCGGCGCATGCGCATCGGGAGGACCTACCTATTTTGCAGCCGCGGCGTCCCTATTTTGCGCGAAGAGGCGCTGCTCGTGCGCAATCCGGCCCGCCTCGCCGCGCGAGGCCGCGCCAAGCTTCGCCAGTACCGACGAGACGTGGTGGTCGACGGTCTTGGTCGACAGGTGCAGCTGCGCGCCGATCCGCGCGTTGCTGAGACCCTCGGCAAGGCAGCCGAGGATTTCCATCTCGCGGATCGTCAATCCGAACGGGTTCTGGCGCGTGCTGGGCCTGGGCCCGCGTGGAATCGCGCGCACGCCGTCGTCGCGCATCCGCCGGCGGAGCGCTGCGGCGGCAGGCTCCGCACCTAGCCCCGTGAAGATCTCCAGCGCCTCCAGTTGCGCCGGTACGTCGCCGTCCGCAAGGGCGCGGGCCTGCTCGTAAGGACAGCCGGTGCGCTCCCACGCCCGGGCGGCGGCCCGCCAATCGCCCTTGATCTGCAGCAGGAACGGCCGTGCGGCCCATGCTGGCGCGCTCACCCGGTCGCCGGCAATCCGGCGCCAGTATGAAAATTCTCCGACATGCCAGCGGTGGCGATGGCGTGCGGCAAGGTCGTAAGCGGCCTTTGCCTCCTCGATGACGCGTCCGCGGTCGCTGGCAAGCCAAGCGGCTTCGGCGCGCGCGGCGCGCACCGGTGCCAGGCGCTGCAAGGTGCCGGTCTGCGACGCGAGCGACAGCGCCTCGTCGAGCGCTGCGGCAGCGCCCGGATCGCCGCGCCTGGTGCGTACGCGACCAAGCGCGACCAGCGCCATGATGCGGCTGACAGTCGCGACATTGGGGCGTGCGACGAGCGCGCTGGCGATGTCGCTGGCCTCGCTCCAGCGCCCCTGGTAGAGCCGGGTCAAGGCAAGCCATGCGCACATATAGTGGTTCGCGTGGTCCAAATCGCGCTCGCGCGTATAGGCGATACCCTCGACGAGCTGGCGCTCCGCCTCGGCGAAGCGGTACTGCTCGCCATAGGACGACCCGATATTGACGTGGATGAGGCCGACGAGCGCATCGAGGCCCTTCTCGCGCGCGATGGCGAGGCTGCGGTCAAGATGCGGGCGGCCCCTGTCGTCTCCGGCGACAAGCATAGCCGAGCCGACGACCATCTCCGCCGCCGCGGTGACGGCATCGTCCTGAAAGCGCGCGGCCAGTTCGATGGCCCTTCTCCCAATGCGCACCGCGGCGGATCTATCTCGGTCGAGCATTCGCAGATGCGCCTGGACTCGGTATGCTGCCGCCAACTGGCGCGTCGGCGGCATTCGCTCCAGCACCGCGACGGCGCGACGGCAGACGTCCTCGGCGGCGGCGTTCTGGCCGCTGCGGACGAGCGGCCAAGCGAGCTCGGCCAGATTTTGGCCTTCCTTCACGCGATCGCCCGCCTCCCGCCAGAGCTCGATCGCCATGCGGCGGGCACCCTCGGCTTCGGCGAGCTCATCGATCGTCGAGCATTCTTCCGCATAGGACTCGTAGAAATGTGCGCGCTCCCCCGCCGGCCGATCACCGGCAAATCGGATCACGCGGCGGTACTGCGCGGCTGCTTCACGGTGAGCGCCGACACCTGCTGCAGTCCGAGCCGCGGCCAATCCGTATTCGAGCACGGCAGCGGCATCGCCGGCACCCTCGGCATACTGCGCCAGCTGCGCGAGGCTGACGCGCCGCGCGCCATCTCCTCTCAGAGCCGCAAGTGCCAGCCGGTTGAGCGCACGGCGGCGGCCGGGATCGATATCCGACAGCACCGCGTCGCGTGCCAGCTCGTGGCGAAACGCGACACAATCGCCTGCCGCTTCGACCAGGATTCCCACCTTGATGCAGTCCGCCAGGCCAACGACGTCGCCGTAGAGGACTTTCTCCAGCATGCGGTGTTCGATCCGGTTGCCGATCACGGCGGCGGCGTCGAGAACCTTGCGGCCGGCCGGTCCCAATTGCGCTGCCCGCGCCAGCACCGCGTCGCGCACTGTCGCCGGGATTCCCGGCGAAGCATTCGAGAGAATCTCGGTGACGAAGAACGGGTTGCCGGCCGTCTTGCGGTGCACCGCCGCCGCATCAAACGGCCGGTCGCCAATGAGCGTGCGCACTGCATCCACCGTCAGCCGCGACAGGTCGATGCGGATCACCGCCCGGGAAGCCGCGAGATCGCCAAGCAGCATGCGGAGGGGACGGTGCGCGCCGACCTCGTCCTCGCGATAAGTGACGACGAGCAGAAGCCGTGCCTGCGCCGCGCGCCGGCTCAGGAATTTGATCAGGTCGAGCGTCGCCTCGTCAGCCCAGTGAAGATCTTCGAACACGAGCAGGATCGGCTGCGCAGTGCAGCGCAGCTGGTCAAGCAGCGCATCGAAGAGGGCGGCGCGTGGCGCACCGCTCTCGAGTTGCGCCGCCAGCTTTCCCCCCGTCTGGCGCCCGATGTCGTAGAGCGGGCCGAGCGGCGTAGGCGTGAACAGCGGATCGCAATTCCCCTTGAGCACGCGCAAGCTCCGGCCACGCGTGGCGACGAAATGCTCGACGAACGCCGTCTTCCCGATCCCGGCCTCGCCGCCGACGAGCACGATGCGGCCGTGGCCCGCGCTTGCTTCGTCAAGAGCGCGCGCCAATGTCCGCAGGTCATGGTCGCGTTCGAGCAATTCCACGGTCGATC
>DATAAP010000334.1:0-30174 GCA_036260035.1 Alphaproteobacteria bacterium
GCAGTGAACTCCGGTGATCGTCGGCGGCGCTGGTTAATCGGAAGTTAACGCCGCGGGCCCGGTAAGCCTGTGAAACTATGCCGCCCAAAAAACGAAAGCTCCCGGCCGCAGGGACCGAGAGCTTCGTTCGGCAACCGTCGCCGGCGCGTACAGCGCGGGCGGACTCGGACCTCTCAGATCGACTCCTTGAGCTCCTTCGCCGGGCGGAAACGCACCTTCTTGCTGGCCTTGATCTTGATAGGCTCGCCCGTCGCGGGATTGCGGCCCATGCGCGCGGCGCGCTTGGCGACCACGAAAATCCCGAAGCCCGGGACGCGGATCTTGGCCCCCTTCCTCAGGTTCTTGGCGAGGTTATCGAACAGCGCGTCGACGACCTCGGTCATCTGCTTCTTCGGCAGCTCGTGCTTCTCAGCGAGATCGGCAGAGATCTGCTTCAGCGAAATGACGGCCTGCTTGGCTTCTGCCATGTGGTTTTTCCTCTGTCAGTGCAACGCGGCGTTGCGCCGCGTCAAACGGTATGCGCCAGAGAACCGCATTTGGCAACGGTTTTTCGCGGGTGCGCAACGACTCGCGCAGATTTTGTCGCCGCTTGACAGAAGCCTTTTGTGGTGCTCCGCGAGCTTGGCTGCCACAGCGCCGATTGCCGGATAGTCGCCGCTGACCTGCTCGGCGCGGCAGACTCGACGCGCCTAACGCACCGTGTTCGACTGCACGGCGCCGGTGCGCGCGTCAATGCTGAGGCTGACCTGGCGCCCGTCTTTCATCGCGTTGGCGGAGTAGCGGTTGCCTTCGCGTTTCAGGCTGCCGATGTTGGTGTAACCGTCGGCGGTCAGCTTCTCACGCACATCTACCTCGCTAAGGATTGTGCCCGACTGGCCGGGCGCCGCGCCCTGCGGCGTCGAGGTGGGGCGGCTCATCGGCCCGCTCTGCGGACTCGTCTGCGCCGCGGCGGCGCCGATGCCGATCAATGCCGCTGCGCAGAAAACGGAAAGCGTCCTGTGCATTCTGTATCTCCCTGGCTTGTGGAGCTGGAGCGTGCGGCCAAAGCAACGGTGGTCGACGGCCGCTGTTCCCAGCGCCAAGTTCACCCGGCTTCGCGGAGCGTCTGCCGGAACCCGGCCGTCCTCCCGCGGCTAACCGAGTGCATCGCCGGAATTCGCGGCGTTCGCCTGGCTCATGATCCGGAACGCCGGCGCGTCCGTTCGCATCGATGCGTCGTATGCCATCAAGTGGACGACAAGGACGGAGGAGGTCAGGCAGCATCCGGTGCGAATTGAGATGCAACATCCTGCGATCATCCCATCCGTCGCGGACGCGACCAGATGCGGCAAACTGGACAGCCCGCAAGCGCAGGGAAATCGGGCATTTGCGTAGTGCGGATCTCCTGCCAGCAAAACGTGAGGACTGGTTGCTCCGAGGCGGATTGATCGGCGGCGGCAGCCGGGCTATAAGCCCGCGATTCGCGGCCGACCCGGGGTGCATATCGAGGGTCGCCACCCTATAATGATGAGTGGCCGGCGACCTCGCCCCCGTGTCGACGCCGCGCGGATGAAATCAACTTGGTCAGGTCGCGGTGACGGTACGATTCCTTAATGCTTTTGGCGTAACTGTGTCGCTCCCATTCGCGCGCGACACTGCTATGCCTAAGCCTTCTTCCGCCTTGCGGATTCTCAGTTGGAACGTCCTTCGCAAAGTGGGCGCCGGGCCGGATGACGTCGCCGCTCTGATTGTGCGCTACCGCCCTGATCTGGTGCTGCTGCAGGAAGCGGACCTCACGATGGCGCGGCTGCCGGAGCTCGTCGGCGGCAACTTCGCTCGCGATGAATTTCCCGGCCGGATCCACGGCCCGGCGATCTGGTCCCCGGCGCCGATGGGGCGGCCGCGGCTCGTCCGTCTGCGCGGCGGCGCCACGCGGCGCCACGCCCAAGTCGTCGACCGTGGCCCCTTTACCATCGTCAACGTGCATCTCGCGCACGGCCAGCTCACCTGCCGCCGCCAGCTGCGCGAAGCCGCGTCGGCGATCTCTGGCGCCGGCGCCGTGATCGGCGATTTCAACATGATCGGACCGGCGGTCCTGCCGGGCTTCAGCGATGTCGGCCCGCGCGAGCCAACGCACATCGCCCAGGACATGCTTCCGGTGCGCATCGATCGCTGCCTGGTGCGCGGCATGGCCTGCCTTTCGGCGCGTGCCCTCAGCGCCGGGCGGTCCGATCACCGCCCGATGCTGCTGGAGCTCGCGGCCGCCGATATCGCGCTCGCCGCCTAGGCCTCCTTCCTAGAGCTTGAAGATGCGCTGCGCGTTCTTGCCGCGCACCGCGTCGCGCTGTGCGCCCGGCAGCTCGTCGACGCGCTTCAGGCAGCCCACCATGTCGCCAATATTGTGCGGATAGTCGGAGCCGTACATCACCCGCTCGGCGCCGCCCACGTCGATGCACAGCTTCAGCGACTCCGGCCGATACGTCACCGCGTCGTAGTAGATGCGGCGCAGGTATTCGCTGGGCGGCGTCGACGTCTTCACCCGGCACGCATTCATGTTTTCGAAGCAGGTTTCCAGCCGCCCGGCCAGGAAGGGCAGTGCGCCGCCCGCATGCGAGGCGATCAGCTTCAGGTTCGGATAGCGGTCGAGGAAGCCGTCGAAGAAGATGCGCGCGAAGGCGAGGCTGGTGTCGAACATGAAGCCGATCGAGGCGATTAGGTTGTAGGCCCGCATGTCCATCTGCGGCGTGCCCGGCGGCGCCGTGGGATGCACCAGCACTGGTAGGGCGCGGTCGTCGATCGCCTTCCAGACTGGCGCGAAGAGCGGATCGGTCAGCGAGCGGTTGCCGATATTGGCGAGCACCATGACGCCGACGGCGCCCTTGTCGCAGGCCCGCGCCAGCTCCTCGATGGCCTTGTCGGGATATTCGAACGGCAGCGAGGCGAGCCAGCGGATGCGCGAGGGGTAGGTGTTCTGCGCCTCGGCCATCGAATCGTTGACGATCTGTGCTGCCTTAAGGCTGATCTCGGCGCCGCCGAAATAGACGTTCGGGCAGGTGAGCGAAACGATCGCGAGATCGACTTTGGCTTCGTCCATGCGCTTGATGCGGTACGCGTAATCGAAGTGGCCGGGCTGCGGCGTCATGAAGGGCGCGCCATCCATCATGATTCCCTCCGGCGCGTCCAGGGAGGCGCGGATCTCGAAGCGCGGCTTGCCGTGATGGCGCAGCAGCTCGATCCAGTCGCGATTGAGCATGTGCGTATGGACGTCGATCGACGGTGTCATTTCACTCTTCCTGTGTTTGCAACGAGAGACGAAGGGATGGCGGATCGCGAGGCGAGCGCGTAAACGAGCCACGTCAACGCTGCGCCTGCCAAGAGCACGACGCAATTCAGCAGCGAATCGCTGCCCAGCCAGAGCGTGGCGCTGCCGAGCGGCAGGGAAGCGAGCAGCAGTGCCGACCGCAGCATGCCGTTCAGCGGGCGGGCGCCGATGGAGCCTTCGGTGCTCCAAGCGATCCAGGCGCCGGACAGCAGGGCCGTCGCAGTCGCCAGCGCGATGGCGAGCGGCGTGCCGTGCAGCAGCAGAGCCGGATTGAGCACGAAGATGAACGGCAGAAGATAACCCGAAATGCCGAGGCGCAGCGCATCGAGCGACGTCTTCCAGAGATCGGCATTGGCGAGGCTCGCCGCCGCATAGGAAGCCATCGCTACTGGCGGCGTCAGCATCGACATCAGCCCGAAATAGAAGATGAACATATGCGCCGCGAGCGGCTCGATGCCCATCTTCACCAGCGCCGGCGCCAGCACGACCGAGAGCAGCACGTAGACCGCCGCCGTCGGCATTCCCATGCCGAGCACGATCGCAATGAGGGCGGTGAGGCTGATCATCGCCACCGGACCGGCATTCTGGCCGACCTGCGTCAGCGCGAGCGTGATCGTGAAGCTGAGGCCTGAGATGTTCAGCACGCCGATGACGATGCCGGCCGCGGCGCTGACAAGCAGGATCTGCAGCATGTCCTCGCCGACGCCGACGGCAAGCGCGCGCAGAAAATCGGCGCGCGGCAGGCGCCAACGTTGTGCGATGCCGAGCACGAGCATCGCGCCGGCCGCATAGAGCGCAGCCTTGGAGACATTGATGCCTTGCCAGAACATCAGCCAGACCAGCAGCGCAATCGGCACGAGGAAGATCCAGCCCGCGGCGAGGACTCGCCCAAGGCGCGGGAGCTGCGCGCGCGGCACGCCGGCGAGTCCGTTGCGTGCCGCGTGGCTGTCGACCTGGAGGAACAGCACGACGTAGAAGATGAAGGCCGGCACCGCCGCGGCGAGGACGACCTCGGAGTAGGGGATCTGCAGGAACTCGGCGATCAGGAACGCCGTGGCGCCCATCACCGGCGGCGTGAACTGGCCGGCGTTGGAGGAAACGGCCTCGACCGCGCCGGCGAAGGACGGCTTCACGCCATAGCGCTTCATCAGCGGGATGGTGACGATGCCGCTCGAGACGACGTTGGCAACCGACGAGCCGCTGATGATGCCGAACAGGCTCGAGGACACGACCGCCACCTTGGCAGGGCCGCCGCGACGGTTGCCGAGCAGCGCCATCGACAGATTGTCGAAGAATTGTCCCGCGCCGCTGAGTTCGAGGCATTTCGAGAAGACGATGAAGGCGAGCACGACCGTCGTCGCGACGCCGAGCACGAGCCCGGGCACGCCGTTCGAATCCGCATAGAGATACAGGATCAGGCGCGGCGCTGCCGTGTACTCCGCTTCGAACACGCCCGGCAGCAGATGGCCGACAAATCCGTACAGGCCGACAGTGGCCATCAGTGCTGCGATCGCCGCACCGCAATTTCGGCGCGTCGCTTCAAGGAGAAGCAGGAGGGCCGCCGCACCTGGCAGCCATTTCCATGGGGCGCGGCCACCGGTGCCGATCAGCCATTCGCCGTACCACCAAGCCGCCCAGCCCCAGGCGGCGAGGGCGGCCAAGGCAAGAGCGGCTTCAAGCCACCCTGCCGACTTGCCATAAGGCTTGCTGAGGAATCCCGCGGCGACAGCCAGCCCTGCGATCACGAGATAGAACTGCTCGGCGATGAGCGGCATGCCAAGATGCACGGGCGCGTCGACCAACCAGAGTATGCTCAGGATCGAGATCGCCGCCAGGACGATGCGGCGTAGCACCTCGCTCATGCGATCCATGTCAGCGTCCGAACGCGTCAGCGCTTCGCGATCCGCTGCTCATGCGCATCATTCGCAGCCGACCACTGGCCCTGTGCCTTGAAGAATGCGACAGCGGCCGGGTGGTAAGGCACTGTGTTGGTGGGCGCTCCGAGTTTCGCCGGATCGCCGCGGCGCAGGGACGGGTAATCCTTCTGCAGCTCGGCGAAATTGTCGCGCAACGCCGCAAGCAGGCGCTCGACATCGCGCTGCGACAGCTCCGCGCTCGTCATCATGAAGACGTCGAACGCGCTGACCGTCACCGGTTCCGGCACCTCCGGCAGATTAGCCGCAGGCTCGACGCGGTAGGCGAAGACGCCGGCCGCCTTCGCGCCGAGGAAAGCGTCGGTCGCGTTGGCGCCTGCCAGGTTCACATAGCGGATGCCGCCCGGGATCGAGGCGTTCGCCTCGCGCGTCGCGGGAATGCCGACCGCGACCGGCGCCGCATCGGCGGTGCCCTCGGCAACGGCCTGCACGCCCTGCGGCACGCCGCCCATCGTCACCGGTCTAACATCTGCATCGCCAAGTCCGCCGACCGCCAGCATGGCGCGGTTGACGTCGGCCAACGCTGCGTTGGCGCGGATGTCGATCACCACGCGCTTGCCGCGCAGATCGGCGATGTTGCGTATGCCGGAATCGGCGCGGACGATATAGCCGTAAGGCAGCGACCAGAGGCGCGCGAGGGCGCGCAGCTTCGTCATCGGCGCGCGTCCCTGCTCGCCGCGATACGCGCCGCCGCTATCCAGGCTCGACGACAGTCCCATCGTGATCTCGCCGTCCTGAATCAGCGGCAGGTAGACGGACGAGCCGGCATAGGGCTGGACGATCGACTGCACGCCGAGCTTCTCGCTGAACATCTTCGCGATGCCGCCGCCGACCACGTAGTACTCGGTCCCTTGCGGGTTGGTGCCGATGGTGATGCGGCGGACCTGCGCCAGCGCGGGACCGGTACGCGCAACAGCGAATAGGGCAGCGGACAAACCGACGAATCCTCGGCGGCTGAGGGGCAGCATGAGCAATTTCCTCCGGCGGTCGCGCTCTCGCGGCGCAAGCCGTCCTCACGGGTACCTGCAGCAACTATACGCGGGGTGCTCCGCCCAGGAAAGATCAGACGGCTGATGATCGGCTGCTCAGCGCCCGTCCGCCTCCGCGTCGGCGCCGGCCTCCCAACTCCGCCTCTCGATGACATCCTCGAGGAAGCGGATGTGGCGCCGCTCGTCGAGGCGATTGCGCTCAATCAGCTGCCGCACCGGGTCCGGGAGGTCGGCGGCGAGCGCTTGGTCGTAACGATGGTTGGTCAGCGTCTCGTTGGCGCGCAGGGCTCGGAGAGCCGCCTCTGTCCCCATTGACGGGAAGATGGGCATGTAGCCGGTCAGGAGGAATCCTCGCCTGTCCGCGTAGCGCGGCGGCGGCTCCATGCCGAGGGCGCGAATCTCCGCCGCGATCGCGTCAATATGCCGTTCGTGCTCGTCCCGGAACGCTTCGAGCCGCCGGCGGATGGCCGTTGCGCCGACCGCCTCGATCGCCTGCGCGTACGCACGTGCAGCGTCGCTGTCGACGTGGATCAGGTTGGTCAGGGCACTGTAGCTGCGGAATCTCTCGCGCTGCTCCATCCCGTAGTAACGCGGCGTGGCTGTTTTGTTCCGGAGCCGGCAAAGCCCGTTTGCGGCCGCCGCTCAATAATCCCACTTCCAATTGACGCCGACACCGGCCGACGCGCTGCCCAGGCTGCTCTCGACCGTCACATTCGGCGTGATCTCGACCTCAACCTTCGAGCGGGTCGAGTCGCTTTTCATGCCCTGCTCGACCCCTAGGAACACGCGATCGCTGACGTATTTCCCGGCCGTCGCCGTTGTTCCCGAGGGGTCGCCAGCGCCGCCCGGCGCGCCCGACGAGATGTCGAGCCGGTCGAGCCCGGTCGCTGTGCGGAGGCGGTCGAGGATGCCGGGGCCGCCGCCCGCCAGGGTGGCCGCAGCTTGCGCTAGCTCAAGCCCCTGAGCCGGAGTCATCTCGCCGACGCTGCGCCCGAACAGGACGCGCGACAGAACCTCGTCGTCCGGCATCTGGGGCTGGGAGGTCAGCTTGAGCGTCGGGTTGGACGCGGTGCCGCTTATCACCGCCTGCGCGATGATCGCCGCGGCGCGGTGCTCGGCCGTGATCGCAAGCTGCGGATCGATTCGCTCGCCGCCGACGAAGGTGATCGTGCTGTCGCTCAGCCGGAAGCGCTTGCCAAGCAGCGAGAAATCGCCGCGTACGGTCTCGAGCTTGCCCGTGAGGATCGGCTTGGCGGTCGTTCCAGCGACGCGCATGGCGCCGCGCCATTCGCTGTCCAGCCCGCGGCCGCGCACGAAGGCGCGAGCAGGGATTTCCACGTCGAGCGCCAGCGCGATCGCGGAGCCGCCGGATGCCTGATCCGGCTTCGACAGCACCTCGCCGCTGCGGCTATCGATCTCGACGACCGGCAGGCGCGGGATGGTCGGCGGCAGGCGCTCGGGGATGCGGATCTCCGCGCGATCGACGCGCAAGCGCCCAGACAGGGTCGCCGCGTCCGTGGTGCCGGTGAAGCGAAATTCGCCATCGCCGGTCGCGGTCACGTCGTCGCGCCGCATGAAGCCGAAATTTCCGAAGCGGGCCACCACTTCGAACTTCGTTTCGCCTCCGGCTAGGTCGAGCGAGCCGCTGCCGTTCAGGCTGCCTTTCGCGCCGTCGGATGCCGTGAGGCCGCGCAGCGCGAAATGGCCGCCTTCGCCCGCGACCTCCCCGGCTAGATTCCTGATCTCGGTGCCTGCGGCAAAGTTGACGTAATGGCCGTCGCGGATCGTGAGCCGCCCACTCGGCTCGGGGGCAGCGGGCGTGCCGCCGATCGCGAGGTTGATCGAATAGCGACCGCCGAGCCGGTCCTCGCCGAGCGGCAGCAACGCGGCCCAGGGCTCGAGCCGTCCGTCGCCCTTTGCCGCGACACGTAGGGCACCGTCACGGACGAGCAAGGGCATTAGGCCGACCGGATCGAGTTTCAGCGGCAGCGTTCCGCTCAGATCAAGTTTCGTCCCGTCCGGAGCTGCGATCTGGCCGGTTGCTTCGAGGCGCTCGCCCTTCCAAGTGCCGATGCTGGTCAATGCGAGCGGCGGCAGTTCGCTGGCGGCAGCCATGCGCATGTCGCGCACGCTGAGTTCCATCTGGCCGTCGGGCTGCGCGGCCGTGGCGGCCATTCGGATCGTCGCGTCGAGCGCGCCGCTGACTCTCTGCGCCGGTGCCGCGAGCTCCACCAGCGCTAGTGGCATGTCGCGCAACTGTGCCTGCAGCGCGAGGCGGTTGCCCTCGCGCGACGCCGAGGCGGTTGCGCGGCCCTTGCCAACACTGATATCTAGCCCGTTCATCTTGAACCTGTTCGCGCCGAGCGCGAGCGTCAGCGGCGCATGACTTGCGATCGCGTGCTCGCCGATTAGCCCAGCAAGGCGCGTGACACGAATGCGTTGCTCGGCCCCGCCGATCGAGATCTCGCTTGCGCCGCTCAACCGCAGCGGCCGCGCATCGGCCGCCGGCCGCAACACGCCGCGCGCATCGAGGGAGACAGCGAACAGGTCGGGCTTCGTCGACTGACCGTTGGCACGCAAGCTGTCGACGCGCAGATCGGGCAGGGTCACGGCGGATGCATCGACGCTCGCGCGTCCCGCCGGTCTGCCCAGCAGATCGCTGAGGTGTGCGTCGATTCTAATTCGCTCGGCCGCGGCCTGAGCCGAATCGATATGCAGATTGCGTATCGAAGCGTCGATATCCGCGCGCTGCCCATCCTTCTCAACCAACGAAATCCGCGCATCGACCGCACCGGCAAGTGCCGTGCCGGCGAGCGGCGACCACCGTGACAGATCGGCGATGCGGGCAGTCAGCGTGCCGGAGGCGCCCGGGTGACTGGTCCTGACCTTGAGCGCACCGGTCAGCTCGCTGCCGGGAGCGCGCACCGAGAGCTTCGGGACATCGACCGTTTCCCCACTGGTGCGGGCGAACGCGGCATCGATGGTGGCATTCAGGGTGCCGGCGTTGAGCACAGCGGCCAATGTGCCGGCTGGCGACAGCGCGTCGCTGAGCGCGATTTTGGCGCTGAGCCGATCCAGCCGCTGCTTGCCGAAGCGCAGGTCGTGCGCAACAGCGTCGATGTCGGCCGTTGGGTTCTCGACCGACCCCGTGAGGTGTGCCTGGACGCTCGCGGCGCCTGTCATCGGTGCGCCGAGCGGATCCGAGAGCACGTCGAGCCGCGGTGCTTCGATTCTAGCGCGGGCTTCGAGCGTGGAAAGATCGGCAGTGGTTGTGGCGCTCGCCGATGCGGTGACATGCGCGCCGGCGATGGCGAGAGCCTCGACCGCAAGCGCGCCGTCGGCCGCGCGCCGCACCGTTGCATTCAGATCGGGCCGTGCGCCGATCAACGAGTCGAGGACGGCAACTCCGGTTGCGAGGTCTTGGCTCCGCCCCGTGATCCGCGCGACCACGGCACCGGCATCGAGTTCGACCTCCGAGGCAAGCGATAGGCTGCCGCTCAGCGGAATTCCGGCGGCGTCCCGCCAACGCGCCAGATCGGGCGCGTGCAGATTTATGGAGGCATGGCCGCGCGGCGTAGCGGACAGATCCTCGGCGATTCCGCTGGCCGCAATTGCCACGCCCCCGCCGCGCAGATCGAGACGCTCGAGCGTGAGGCGCCCTGCGCTTTCGTCAAACTGCGTCGCCACGGCCCATTCGATCGCGTGCGGCAGTCCTGGCCGGGTAACAGGCCACACAAAGCCGGTCGCTTCGCCTGAGCCATGCAGCGACCATGTCGCTTGGCGGCGCTCGCCGCGGAGCTTTGCCGTTAGCTGATCCGCGTCGATCGGCCCACCAAACTGCGTCGCCGTCAGCGTGACCTCGACATGCGGCGAATCGGGCGTGCCGCGCGCATCGAGCCGCATGCCGGCGGCGCCGCGCAGGGGCAGATTGAACGCCACGCCGAGCGGCTTCAGGTCAGGGGCGACCGTATGGGCCGTCCCGGTGAATTGCGCTGTGCGACGGTCGAACGCGCCGGACGCGGTGACGGTTGCGATGCCGCTGTCGATCGTCAGGCGCTCGATCGCGAGCCGCGTGTCGACGACTTCGAACGCGCTTGTTATCCGCACCGGCGTCAGCAGCTCTTTGAGCGGCGGCGGCAGCAGCCCTTTCGCCGAAACCGTGCCATCGCTGGTCACATGCAGCGCATCGCGCTGCGCCAGCGACACTGCGGTCTCGATGCGCGCTTCCGCGCCGGCGTCGATCACGATTCTGCCGCGCCAATCCTCCAGGGCGCCGTCGCCATGAACAGCGATGCGCAGCGGTACCGGGTCCGCTCGGGCGAGCACACGTTGCAGCACCGTTCCCGACGGCTCAGCCGCATCGAGGTGCAGTGCGAGCGACCGGTCGCGGCTCAGATGGAAATCCAGGCGCGCATGCCCCGCGCCGTCGGTCCGTTCGACGGTAAGCTGCGCCATGGCCTCGTTGCCGGTGAGTGCGCCTCGTGCCGACAGCGCGAATGTCATCGCCTCGCCAGCAAGGGATTCGCCGAGCTGCAAGCGGTCGATGGTGATTGCGTCCGCGGCCACGCGCACCGGCAAGCGCGGCAGGGAAAAGGACTCCGGGTCCGACGGCCGCTGCTCTGGCTGCCCTTGTGGCGACCGCGACACCGTCACGCTTGCGGCCGACAGGCGGCGGAGAGTGAACTGACCCGTCAGCAGATCCCGTAGCCTCAGCTCGAGCGCTGCGTCCTCGATAGCGAGCCATACCCCCGCCTTGTCCGCCGCTTCAATGGTCTCGACATGCAGCCGAGAAGGCACGAAGCCGCTGATTCCAGTGATAATCAGGCTGCTATTGCTGGACGACAGGGCGCGCGACAGCGAGGCGGCGAGCCAGGTGCGGCCAGCGTCTGTCTGAAGGGCGGCAAGCCCCGCCAGAGCGGCCACTGCCAACAGCAGCGCAACAGCACCGAGAACACGAAACGACCGCCGCAGCACGATATCTAGTCCTGCCCTTATGGCATCGGATACAACGCCTAAAACGCCTGACCGATGCTCACGTAGATCTGGAATGAATCGTCTTCCGGCCGCTTATTCAAGGGGACGCCGACATCGAACCGCACCGGTCCGATCGGGGTGTAGTAGCGGAGACCGACCCCCGTGCCATAGCGTAACCCGTCGCCCGGGCGCGGAAGGGTGGTTTCATAGACATTGCCAGCCTCGAGGAAGGGGACGACGCCGATCGTCTCCGTGACTTTGATCCGCAGCTCGACGCCCAGCTCCAGCGACGAGCGGCCGCCGATCGGATTTCCGGCGGCGTCGAGCGGCCCGGCCTTCTGGAAGCCATAGCCCCGCACCGAGCCGCCGCCGCCGACATACAACCGCTTGTCCTCAGGCAGGGCGTCGCGCGACTCGCCGATGATCGAGCCCACGGCGGCATAGCCGGCAAGGACGTAGTCGCGCCGGTCATCGAGGGCGCGGTAGGCGCTGCCGAGCAGGCGCGAAGACAAGAAACGGAGGCCGGTACCGGCATACGGCGTGGTCGTCAGGCTCTGGCGCGAGCCCTCGGTAGGATCGAGCAGATTGTCTGTCACATCGCGACGGAGGAAGAGCGGCAGACCGAACAGGGTGTAGTCGAAAGTGCCGTCCGACTCCTCGATGTGCGTGCGCTCGACCTGTGCGCCGGCGCCGCCCGTCCAGATGTCGCTGAACCGCTGTTCAAGCCCGCTGAAAAGGAGGGCCCGGCGCCGATTGTACGCCTCGAGCTCCTCGTCCTCGGCGAGCGCCGTTGCGACGAAATCCCGATCTATGGCGAAGAGATCGGGGCGCCGGAAGTCGCCTTGCAGGGCGTGCCGCTTCTCGCCGGTCTCGGCCGTCGTGCGCAGGCGCTCCGCACCGCCGAACAGATTGCGGTGCTCCCAATAGGCACGCGCGGACAGGCCGAGCGAGGTATCATAGTTGAGCCCGACGGCGATCGATCGTGGCGGCCGCTCCGCGACCTCGATGATCATCGGGATGCGCCCTTCGCCATCGACGGTCTCGGCCGCGCGGACGCGCACTGTCGCGAACAGGCCGCTCGCGACCAGATCCTTGCGTGTGCGCTCGACGAAACGCACGTCGTACGGGTTGCCCTCGACCCAAGCAACGCGACGTCGCACATAATCGGGATCGACGTCGCTCGTGCCGGTGACGGTCAGCGGGCCGAAGGTCGCGATCGGGCCGACATCGACAAAGTAGGTCACGTCCATGGTCTTGGTCGCCTTATCGACCTCAACCCGCCGCTTGCTGATCTTCGCCAAGGGGAAGCCATGCTCCGCAAGCACGCGGACGATCTTCGGTTCGGCATCGAGCACCGGCTTCGACAGGGCTGGCCCGCCGAGTTTGAGCCCGAAGGCGAGCGGGGCGTAGCGCTGCAACAGGGGCGGGGGCGTGCCCTCCTCGCTCGTCAAAGTGACCATCGATAGCGTGTAGCGGACGCCGGACTCGATGGTCACGCGCACGCGCGCCGGGTCGGCGCTGTCGTCAATTGCGAAAGCGATGGTCGCGTCGTAGTAGCCGTTCGCACGGAGCGCCGCATCCAGCCGCTCGCGATCGGCTTCCGCGCGCCGCCGCAGCGCCAGCAGGGAGTCCGGCTTGCGGTCTTCCTGCTGCACGAGTTGCGAGGCCTCGCGGAGATCGCGCGCCAACGCCTTGTCTTCGACGCCGACGATCTCAGTGCGATAGGCGATATCGGCGGCGACCGGGGGCGCCGCGGCCGCGCAGAACAGCAAAACCATTGCGAGAAACGCGCGCCTCATCCCCGCATCTCCCATCGCGGCGGCGGCACGCCGCGTTCTCCCGCGCTCACGCAATCGAGCATGCCAGCCCTGCCGCGCCATGCGTTGACCCCCCGGACCGCAGGCCATAGGGTCCTGCCGAAACATGGCGCCGCAAATCAGCTCTGCGCAACAGTCCGTTGCTACCGGTCACGTGGCGGGTGGTTCATGGCGGCCGCTGCTCGCCTGGGCGCTCGCCTCCCTGTTCTTCTGCTACGGCTTCGTGCAGCGCGTCTCGCCCAGCGTGATGGTCGAGGAGCTGATGCGCGATTTCGCGGTCAGTGCCACCATCCTCGGCAACCTGTCGGCATTCTATTTCTATGCCTACGCCGCCCTGCAGGTCCCGGTGGGGCTGCTGATGGACCGCATCGGGCCGCGGCGGCTGATGACCGCGGCGGCGGCGGTCGCGGCGGCGGGAAGCCTGATCTTTGCCGCCAGCGAGGCGATCGCCGGCGCCTATGTTGGGCGGCTGCTGATCGGCGCGGGCGCGGCTTTCAGTTGGGTCGGGGTGCTGACCATCCTAACGCAGTGGTTCCCGGCGCGGCGATTCGCCCTGTTCACCGGCATGGCGCAGGCGATGGGGATGGCCGGCGCCATTTTCGGCCAGACGCCGCTTGCCGTTTCCGTGGAGCAGGCCGGCTGGCGCATGACTGTCGTCGTTATCGCCGGAATCGGGCTCGCGATCGCGATCGGCATGTGGCTGGTGGTGCGCGACAAGCCGCACGCCTCGGCCTCCTCTGCGGGGATCCTCGCGAGCCTCAAGGTTCTGCTGAGCAATCGCGAAACCTGGCTCAATGCCGTGTTTGGCTTGGCGATGACGGCGCCGATGCTGGCCTTCGCTGCGCTCTGGGCGGTGCCGTATCTCACAACCGTGTATGGCATCGAGCGGTCTGCCGCGACCGGCGTCCTGTCCTTCATGTTCGCGGGCTGGGCGATCGGCGCGCCATTCATGGGCTGGCTGTCCGACCGCATCGGCGCGCGCCGGCCGGTCATGATCGTCGGCGCTTTGATCAACGTGATCACTTACCTCGTTGTGATCCAGCTGCCGTCGCTGCCGCTCGCTGCGGTGAGCGCCATCATCCTCGTCCACGGCGTCGGCGCCTCGGCGATGGTGCTCGGCTTCGCCGCCGTGCGCGAGCACAATCCGCCGGAGATGAGCAGCACCGCGATGGGCATCGTCAATGTGGCGGTGATCGGCAGCGGTGCGATCTTTCAGCCACTGGTCGGCTGGCTACTGGACCTACAATGGAGCGGAGAGCTCGGCGCCGGCGTGCGGGTCTACAGCGCCGAGGCGTTCCGCATTGCGCTCAGCGTCCTTTCCGTCGCGGGCATCGGCGGGCTGTGCGCCACCCTCCTGATGAAGGAAAGCCTCGCCCGCCGACCCGCTTGAGGATCACGCGAGATCGAACAGCACGATCTCCGCGTCTTCCTGCGCGACAATCTTCAGCGACGGCTCTTTGCTCACGGCGGCGCCGTCGCCCTGACGCAGGGCCTGCCCGTTCAGCGTGACCGCGCCGCGCGCGACCTGCACCCACATATGCCGGTCCGGCGCCGGCGCGAAGTCGACCGCATCGCCCGTGCGCAGCACGGCGGCGTGGATGTCGACGTCCTGGTGCACGGTGATCGAACCGTCACGGCCGTCGCGCGAGCCAACTAGGCGGAGCGCGCCGGGCTGCTTCGCAAAGGATTTCTGCTCGTAGCCCGGCGGCAGGCCGTCCTTCTCCGGCAAGATCCAGATCTGCAGGAAGTGCAACGGCTCGTCCTCCGAGTGGTTGAACTCGCTATGCCGGATGCCCGTGCCCGCGGTCATACGCTGGACTTCGCCCGGCCGGATCACGGACCCGGTGCCGAGACTGTCCTTGTGTGCGATCGCACCGTCGAGGACATAGGTCACGATCTCCATGTTCCGGTGGCCGTGGGTCGGAAAGCCGGCGCCGGGCACGACGCGGTCCTCGTTGATCACGCGCAGGGCGCGGAAGCCCATGTGGCGCGGATCGAAATACTCCCCGAACGAGAACGTGTGCCGGCTGTCCAGCCAGTCGATCTCGGTGCGGCCGCGCTCGGCGGCAGGGCGGATGGCGATCATGTTTCGCTCCTTTCGTCTCGTCAGGCCGCCACGCGCGAGGCGGGCTGGCCGTGGACCATGGTGTATGCGTACTCGACGCCCATGCCGTAGGCGCCGGAATGCTGCTTCACGATATCGATAACGGCATCGTAGGTATCCTTGCGGGCCCAGTCGCGCTGGTATTCGAGCAGCACCTGCTGCCACGTGACCGGGATGACGCCGGCCTGGATCATGCGCTGCATCGCCCAGTTATGCGCCTCCAGGGTCGTGCCGCCGGAGGCGTCCGCGACCGCATAAACGTCGTACCCGGCGGCGACCGCCTCGAGGGCCGGGAAGGCAAGGCAGACCTCGGTCCACAATGCCGCGATCACCAGCTTCTTGCGGCCGAGGCGCTCGATCTCGGCGCGGAAACCCGCGTCCTCCCACGAATTCATGCTCGTGCGCTCGATCGGCGTCTTGCCGGGAAACACGTTGAGCAGCTGCGGCCACATCGCGCCGCTGAAGCTCTTGGTTTCGACCGTGGTGAGGAGCACCGGGACGTCGAACGCTTTGGCGGTCTTCGCCAGGGCCACCGTGTTGTTGAGCAGCGTCTGACGGTCGATCGACGTCACGCCAAACGCCATCTGCGGCTGGTGGTCGATGAAGATGACCGTGGAATTCGCGGGGGCGAGAAGCTCGTGCTTGCCTGTGGCCATGGGTGCCTCCTGTTTCGGTGCTGCAGAAGATAGGCGCCCGCTTTGTGTATGATAATGAAGGTAATCGTGTTATCATTGTCTCCAATTCGAGAACAAAGTCGTGGACCGATTCGAGAATCTGAAAGCTTTCATCCGCGTCGCCGAGACTCGCAGCTTCTCAGAAGCGGCGCGGCAACTCCGGCTGTCCAAATCCGTTGTGGCTAAGCGCGTCGGGCAGCTTGAGCGCCAGCTCGAAGTGCGGCTTTTTCATCGCACCACGCGGCAGGTCCGCCTCACCGAGTCAGGCTCTGCCTACTATGCGCGCGCTGTGCCGCTGATCGCCGAGCTCGAGGATATGGACAGCGCCGTTGGCAGGGAGAAGGCCGAGCCGCGCGGCGAGCTGCGCGTCTCTTCGCCGACCTCCTTCGGCACGCTGCATCTCGGCCCCGCGCTGTGCGATCTGCAGAAGCAATATCCGCGGCTGAACATCGAGCTGGTGTTGAACGACCGCGTGGTGAACCCGGTCAATGAGGGCTTCGATGTGGCGCTGCAGGACGCCCCGGCCTCGTCGCCGCTGCTGATCGAGCGCCGGATCGCGCCAATGCGGCGGGTCGTCTGCGCGTCGCCGGGCTATCTGCGCGGGCGTGGGACGCCGCGGCATCCGCTCGATCTCACGGAGCATGATTGCATCCAGTACAGTTTCCTGCAGACCGGCAATGTCTGGGTTTTCGAAGGCCGCAAGGGCAGGACGACGGTCGCGGTGAAGCCGCGCTTCACCACGAATAGCGGGCAGGTGATGCGCGATGCCGCCCTGCGCGGCAACGGCGTGGCGCTGCTGCCGACTCTGCTGGTCGGTCCGGACCTGCGCCGCAAGCGCCTGGTGGCGGTCCTCGGCGAGTGGTCGCCGCCCGAATTGTGGATCTCCGCCGTCTATCCGCAAACCCACCGCGCGGCGCTCAAAGTGCGGCTGCTGATCGATTTCCTGCTGAAGCGGTTCGGGGAGATTCCCCCGTGGGACCGCTAGGCCCTGCGCAGCGCATGCCAGGCGCGGATGATCAGCGGCCAGAACAGGAACAGCACCGCCAGCGCGATGATCGTCCCTGAGATCGGCCGGGTGACGAGGATCGTCGGATCGCCCAGCGACAGCGTGAGGCTGCGCCGCAGCTGCTCCTCCAGCATCGGCCCAAGGACGAGGCCGAGAATGAGCGGCCCCTCCGGGAATTTGAGCTTGCGCAAGAGATAACCGACCACGCCCGACACGATCATGACATAGACGTCGAATTCCTTGGTCTCGGCCGCATAGACGCCGATGAAGGCGAAGAACAGGGTGATCGGGCCGAGGATCTCGTAGCGGATGCGGATCAGCCGCACCCAGATCCCGATCAGCGGCAGGTTGAGGATCAGCAGCATCACGTTGCCGATATACATGCTGGCGATCACGCCCCAGACCAGGTCGGGATTTGTCTCGAACAGGCGCGGGCCCGGCCGCACGTCATTGAGGATCAGCGCTGCCAGCATGACGGCCGCCGTGCCTGACGCGGGAATGCCGAGCGTCAGGAGCGGCACCATCGCGCCGGTGGCCGATGCGTTGTTTGCGGCTTCCGGCGCCGCCACACCCTCAATGGCGCCCTTCCCGAACCGCTCCGGCGTGCGCGACTGCTTGCGTTCGGTCACGTAGGCGATCATCGACGCCGCCGTGGCGCCGATGCCTGGCAGGGTCCCCAGCCAGAAGCCGATCAGCGTGCCGCGTAGGATGGCCATGCGGGCGGCGACCCACTCCGCGGCGCCCGGCAGCAGGCGGTGGATCTTGTCGGGCACGGCGTCCTGCCGCAGGCGGCGCTCGATGTTCTCGAGCACCTCCGCCACGCCGAACATGCCGACGATCACCGGCAGGAAGCCGATGCCTTCCAGGAGTTCCGGCATGCCGAAGGTGAAGCGCGATACGCCGCTCTGGGTGTCGATGCCGACCGTGCCGATCATCAGCCCGAGCACGGCGGCGATCAGCCCCTTGACGAGCGACTGGCCGAGCAGGCCGCCGATGGTGGTCAGCGACAGGATCATCAGCGCGGCGTATTCGGGCGGGCCGAACGAAAGGGCGACTCTCGCCAGAGTCGGTGCTACCAGCATAAGCCCGAAGACGCCGGCCGTTCCGGCGATGAAAGACGCGATCGCCGCCATGCCGAGCGCCTGGCCGGCGCGGCCCTGGCGCGCCATCTGGTGCCCGTCGAGGCACGTCATGACCGACGTCGACTCACCCGGCAAGTTGAGCAGAATCGCCGTGGTCGAACCGCCATACTGGGCGCCGTAATAGATGCCGGCCAGCATGATTAGCGCCGAGGTCGGGTCCATGCCGAGGGTCGCGGGAATCAGAATCGCGACGCCGGTAATGGTGCCAAGGCCAGGCAGCACGCCGACTGCCGTCCCCAGCACCGTGCCGAGCAGGCAATAGAGCAAGTTGTGCGGCGCAAGTGCGACCGCGAATCCGCTGGCGAGGCTCTGAATGATATCCATCAGATGGGCAGCACGCCGGAGGGCAGGCGCAGCTTCAGGATGACGACGAAGACGACGTGCGCGGCGACGACCACCGCCGCCGGCACGCCCAGCCAGAGCCACCAGCGCAGCCGCCCGAACAAGGGCGTGACCGCGACCAGGAACAGGAAGGACGCCAAAATGAATCCGAGCGTCTCGAGAAGCAGCCCGTAGGCGACGAGCGCCACGAGCGCGAGGGCGATCTTGCCCAACCCTTGCGCGGTGAACTCTACCTTCTCTCCGCCCGCATCGCGCAGCAGCAGCGACTTGCCTAGCAACGTCAGGCAGAGAACGAGCATGATCGTGCCGAGGACGAGCGGCACGAACCCTGGCGTCGACGAGGTCGCATAGCGCGGAACGGGAAGTTGCCAGGCGAGGTATAAATAGAAAGCGGCCGCCGCGCTGAGGGCGGCGGCCGCGATCCCCTCAAGGTGCCTGAGGGTCATCCGGTCACTTCTTGAGCATGCCCAGCTTTTCGAACACGCCCTTGAACTGGTCGTGCTCCTTATTGACATAAGCCATGAGCTGATCGCCCACGAGCCAGCCGTCTTCCTGATACACCTTGGCGAGGTAGCCCTTCGTCCAATCATCGGTCGCGCGCATCTTGCCGAGCACGTCGACCCAGTAGTCGACGACCGCCTTCGGCAACCGCGGCGGCCCGCCGATCCCGCGCCAGTTGTAGCTGACCATGTCGACCCCGGCTTCCTTGAAGGTCGGCACGTTGGGGAAATCGGCGAGGCGCTTGTTGTCCGCGACGCCGAGGGCGCGCACCTGGCCCGCCTTGATCTGCTCGACGCATTCGCTCGGATTGGCCCACGCCGCGTCGACATGCCCTCCGAGCAGGGTGGTGAGCACCTCGGAGCCGGCCTTGGTTACCAAATAGTTCGTCTCCTGCCCGATCGCCTTATCGAAGTCGAGCGAGGCCATGTGGTCCTGCGAGCCGGTCGCCGTGCCCGCGATGCTGAAGCGCTTGCCCTTCTTCTTCGCCTCGGCGACCGCGTCCTGCAGGGTCTTCAGCGGCGAGTCGGTCTTGACGATCAGGAAGTTGACGTCGTCGACCAGCTTCGCGATGTACGTGAAATCCTTCTTATAGTCCTGCGGCGCCTCGCCAAGCAGCTGCTGCAGCACCGGGTTGGGATCCATTATGCCGAGCGTGTAGCCGTCCGGCCGGGCCTGGCTGAACTGGGTGCGTGCGATGGCACCGCCGCCGCCGGGCTTGTTCACAATCGCGATCGGCACCGGCACGAGCTTGTGCTGCTCGATGACCTTGACGACGTTGCGGATCATAATGTCGCTGCCGCCGCCGGCAGCGTACGGCACGATGATCTCAATGGGACGCGATGGGTACTTGTCCTGCGCGGCTGCCGCAGTGATGCCGCCGAGAACGACCAGTACCGCAGCAAATATTCTATTGAGCATCAATTTTCCTCCCGAGTGCGGCTCTTTTGGCCGTCCGTTCGATTATCAATCTATTGACGCAAAACGCAACGTGTTCGCTTCCAAGCCGGAAAGCGTGCCCTCATCAGCCGCCTGTAGGCCCCTTAGGACATTTCGCCCTTAACGGAAAATTTGCCATGCCTTAAGCCCGCCTTAAGCATAACGCGCTTTAACTCTACGGCGCGGGATCAGTGCAGTGGAGCTCTGGCATGCCGTTCGATAACACGCGCTGGCGCCTTTTCGCCCACACCAACAACGCGGCGCAAGCGGTCGCCGACCTCGACGTTCACGCCCAGCAGGAGCGCATCCGCGAGGCGTTCAAGCCGACGCAGCCCTACGCCTACGACTACCTGCTGCTCTTTCGCTACGCACTCATCAATCTGGCCGGCATCGCCCTGATGGCCGCCGCCTACATGCAGGGCTGGATCGACCTGGTCCGCCAAGCCGACCCGACACATCAATGCACGGCTATTTTCGCGGTGTTCCTCGCCGGACTGTTCATCTGCACGATGCAGGTCATCCGCATCAGCGCCGAGCTCAACCAGGCCCACGCCGCACACCCGTCGCCGAAGTCCCGCGCCGGCCGCTATTTCGCGCAGATCGCTACGCGCGGCGGCGAAAGCCGCGCGATGCTGGCAAGCGCCCTTAAGGCCAAGCTCATGGCCCGCACCGCCATCGTGCGCCACATCGCCGGCACGCTCGTCATCCTCGGCCTGATCGGCACCGTGGTCGGCTTCATCATCTCGCTGTCTGGCGTGAGCCCCGACGGTGTGGCCGACGCGAAGTCGATCTCGCCGATGATCTCCAAGCTGATCCTCGGCATGTCGGTGGCGCTGTACACGACCCTGGTCGGCGCGATCCTGAACGTCTGGCTCATGGTCTGCTACCACGTCCTCGTCTCCGGCACGATGCGGCTGGTGACCGCCATCGTCGAGCGCGGGGAGCTCGAAGGCCATGCATGACATTTTTGGCGACGACGATGACAACGGCACGGTCTTCCGCGACGTCATCACGCTGGCGCTGTGCGGCTTCGTCGCCATCGTAGTTCTGCTGCTGCCGCATCTGAACCCGCCTGCCCAGGCGAACGTGGTCGAGGCGGTCGCTGCACCCGGCAATGTGATCGTCGAGATCCGCTGGCCCGACGGCAGCGACGCGGATGTCGATCTCTGGGTCCAGGCGCCCGGGGACGTGCCCGTGGGCTATTCGAACAAGGGCGGCGCCATCTTCAACCTGCTGCGCGACGATCTCGGCCGCGTCGGCGATCCGACCAACCAGAATTACGAGATCTCCTTCAGCCGCGGCCTGCCGCCCGGCGAATACACGGTGAATGCCCATCTCTACCGCAACCCGAGCGGACGGCCGGTCGAGGTGACCATGGCGATCAGCAGCAAGCCGAACGCGCAGTCGAGCGCCCGGCCGCTGCTGACGACCAAGCTCGTGCTGCGGCGCGAAGGCGAGGAGCTGACCGGCTTCCGCTTCACCCTCGACGAGAACGGCCGCCTGCAGGCCGGCAGCGCGCACAATCTCTACAAGCCGCTGCGGTCCGCAGCCCAGAAGCGCTGACAGAGCGGCCATGAACGACCTCGTCTATCTCTTCGGCGGCGCCATCTTCGTCGCCTTCGTCCTGGCCAGCATCAGCATCTGGGCGCCGCGCCGCGTGGTCGTGCGCATGACGGCCTTCGTAGTCTCGGCGCTGTTCGTGCCGCTGAGCTATGCCGCTTTCGCGTCCCTGCTGTCGAAGCCGAAACCGGTGGCGCTCGAATGGCTGCGCGGAGCGACGCAGGAGGCGAACGTCCTCGGCGCGACGATCAACGAGGGCCAGGCGATCTATGTCTGGCTGCAGATGCCCGGTGTCGATGAGCCGCGCGCCTATACGCTGCCGTGGAGCATGGAGCTTGCCAAGCAGCTCCAGGAGGCGCGGCGCAAGGCCGAGGAGCAGGGGACGGGCCTCGGCATGCGGCTTCCCTTCGAGCATAGCTGGGACAAGCAGGAGCCGAAATTCTATCCCCTGCCGCAGCCCGCATTGCCGCCCAAGGACGCGCCCGCAGCGCCCATGGAACTCGAGCATCCCAGCACGCAAGCCTGATCCGCGGGCCCGCGAGTTGACCGCGGGCGCCATGATCGTCTAAGCCCAACTCCGGAGCCGCGCCACTTTCTGGCGCGACGAAGGAGTGCCATGGACGACAGCGCGGTTTCAGCGGAATCGGTGTTGGTACGGCGCGAAGGCGCCATCGTCACCGTCACTCTCAACCGGCCGGACAAGTTCAACGCGCTTAACCTGCCGGCCTGGCGCCGCCTCGCCGAGGTGATGGGCGAGCTCGGCGCTGATATGAGCGTGCGCTGCATCGTGCTGCGCGGCGCCGGCGACAAAGCCTTCGCCGCGGGCGCCGACATCTCGGAATTCTCGAACGAGCGCGCGAACTCGGCCCAGGCTCACGCCTACGACCAGATCGTCAACCGCGCCACCAGCGGCATCGTGAACTGCCCGCACCCGATCGTCGCCATGATCAAGGGCGCCTGCGTTGGCGGCGGGCTGGAGGTCGCGGCGATGTGCGATTTCCGCATCTGCGGCACGTCCAGCCGCTTCGGGGTGCCGATCAACCGCCTCGGCCTCACCATCGCGTATCCGGAGCTGCGCGGCATGCTGGCGCTGGTCGGCCGCGCCGTGACGCTCGAAATCCTGCTCGAAGGCCGCATCATGGGCGCCGACGAGGCATACGCGAAGGGCCTCGTCACCCGTGTAGTGCCGGATGACAAGGTCGAGGAAGAGACCTATGCGACCGCGCGGCGGATCGCCGACGGTGCGCCGCTCGTCAATCGCTGGCACAAGAAGTTCGTTGGCCGCCTCGAATCCGGCGAAAAGCTGACGGACGCCGATGTGAAGGAGAACTACGCCTGCTACGACACCGAGGATTTCCGGACGGGCGTGGCGGCATTCCTCGCCAAGAAGAAGCCGGAGTTCAAGGGGCGCTGATGGCAACGCAGGGCCCGCTCGCCGGCGTCAAGGTCGTCGAACTCGCACACATCATGGCGGGACCGGTCTGCGGGCTAATGCTCGCCGATCTCGGCGCCGACGTGGTTAAAGTCGAGAAGATCCCGGGCGGCGACGACACGCGCCGCATGCTGCCGCCGCAGATCGGCGACGAGTCCGCCGCCTTCATGATGATGAACCGCAACAAGCGGGGGATCGCGGTGGATCTGAAGAAGCCCGAGGGCGTCGAGGTGATGCGCCGGCTGCTGCGCGGCGCCGACGTGCTGATCGAGAACCACCGGCGCGGCACAATGGAGCGGCTCGGCCTTGGCTACGACGATCTCGCCCGCGACAATCCCGGTCTGGTCTACTGTTCGGTCTCCGGGTTCGGTCGCACGGGGCCTTATGCCGACCGTGGCGGCTTCGACCTGATCGCGCAGGGCATGAGCGGTCTCATGAGCATCACGGGCGAGGGCCCTGGCCGCCCGCCCGTGAAGGTGGGAGCACCGGTAACCGACATCACCGCCGGCATCCTCGCGGCCATGGGCGTGCTCGCCGCATATACGCACCGCCTCAAGACAGGGCGGGGGCAGATGGTCGACACCTCGCTGTTCGAGGCGGGCATCGTCCACACCTACTGGCAGTCGGCGATCTGCCTCGCTACCGGCGTCTCGCCGGGTGCCATGGGCTCGGCGCATCCGTTGAATGCGCCCTATCAGGCCTTTCCGACGGCCGACGGCTGGCTGAACCTGGGCGCCGCCAACCAGCGTAACTGGGAGAAGCTGTGCGATGCGATCGGCGCGCCGGAGCTGAAAACCGATCCGCGCTTCGCGCTGAATGCCGGCCGCATGGCCAACATGGCGGCGCTCAACGACGTGCTTGACGCCAAGTTCCGCACGCGCAGCACAGCTGAGTGGCTGGAAATCCTCGAACGCGCGGGCGTCCCGGCCGGGCCGGTGCTGTCGATCGCCGAGATGCATGCCGACCCGCAGGCGCAGGCGCGCGACATGGTGCCGACCGTGCGGCACAGGAGCGTCGGCGACGTGAAGACGATCGGAGCGCCGGTCAAGTTCTCGGACACGCCGGCCGCGGTGCGCCGCGGTGCGCCGCGTTTCGGCGAGCATACGCGCGAGGTGCTGCAGTCGCTCGGCTACGCCGCAGCAGAGATCGAGCGCCTGCTGCGGATCGGCGCCGTAGCCGCTGACGTTTCAGCGCCAGTCGCCGCCGCCGGGCGCTGATTTCCCCCTTCTCGTAACGACGGACGACGTATGACTGATAAAGCTCGGAAGGACGCGATTTCTCTTATCCGGCAGTACTACGAACGCTTCAACAGCGGCGACATCGAGGGCTTCCTTTCGCTGCTCACAGAGGACGTGATCCACGATCTGAGCCAAGGTCCGCGCGAGACTGGCAAGCCCGCCTTCCGGAAATTCCTGGAGCATATGAACCGCTGCTATCAGGAGCGCGTCCGCGATCTGGTCGTGATGGTCGACGAGACGGGCAGGCGCGCCGCCGCGGAGTTTCAGCTCGACGGGAAGTACATCGCGACCGATGGCGACCTGCCGCCCGCGCGCGGCCAGACCTACGTGCTGACGGTCGGCGCGTTCTTCGAGATCCGCAACGGTAAGGTCGCGCGCATCTCCAACACCTATAACTTTAAGGACTGGCTGCGCCAGGTGCAGGGATGACCGGCCGTGCCGTCGTCGAGACATTGGCGGGTGCTGCAGTCGAGCGCGCCATCGCTGACCTCGCCCGGCTGCGCATCACCGTGTTCCGCGACTTTCCCTATCTCTACGACGGCGATCTCGAATACGAGCGCAAATATCTGCGCAAGTTCGTCGACCTGCCGGAGAGCACACTCGTCATCGCTCGCGACGGCGATGCGATCGTCGGCGCGTCGACGGCGCTGCCGATGCTCAATGCTGGCGATGACGTCATCAAGCCGTTCCGCGAGGCCGGGCTAAATGCCGCGCAGTACTATTACTTCGGCGAGTCCGTGCTGCTGCCCGCCTATCGCGGGCAGGGAATCGGCGTTGCGTTCTTCGCGCGGCGCGAAGAGCGGGCAAGGGCCCTCGGCTTCCGGCACGCGACGTTCTGCGCAGTCGATAGGCCGGCCGATCATCCGCGCCGTCCGAAGGACTATGTGCCGCTGGATGCCTTCTGGACGCACCGCGGCTACGTCAAACGTCCCGACCTGATAGCTACTTTCGAATGGAAGGAGATCGACGAGCCCGAGGAGTCGCCGAAAACGCTGACGTTCTGGGTCAAGACGCTCTAGCATCAAACCATGCGCTATCTGCAGGAAGCGATCGCGTGAGCCTGCCGCTCGAAGGCGTCCGCATCCTCGACCTCACCAATGTGCTGGCGGGGCCGTTCTGCGGCTATCAGCTGGCCCTGATGGGTGCCGAGGTGATCAAGGTCGAGGTGCCCGGCTCGGGCGATCTCGCGCGCCAGCTCGGCGCCGACCCGGCGCTGAACAAGGCTCACATGGGCGCGTCATTCCTCGCCCAGAACGCCGGCAAGAAGTCGATCACGCTGAACCTCAAGGCGCCGCGCGGACAGGAGATCTTCCGGCGCCTCTTGGCCACCGCCGATGTGCTGCTGGAGAATTTCCGGCCTGGCGTCATGGAGCGGCTGGGGCTCGGCTACGAGGCGCTACGGCAGGACAAGCCCGATCTCATCTATTGCGCGATCTCCGGCTTCGGCCAGGACGGCCCGCTGCGTGACAATCCGGCCTATGACCAGATCATCCAGGGCCTATCCGGCGTCATGAGCGTCACCGGAGACGAGAAGACTGCACCGCTCCGCGTCGGCTATCCCGTGTGCGATACGGTCGGCGGTCTGACCGCGGCATTCGCGGTCGCCAGCGCGCTCTACGGCCGCGCGGCCACAGGCGAGGGGCAGTACATCGACGTGTCGATGCTCGAATCGAGCCTCGTAACTTTGGGCTGGCAGGTGTCGAACTGGCTCATTGCCGGCGTGAAACCGCGGCCGATGGGCAACGAGAATATGACGGCGAGTCCCTCGGGAACGTTCCGCACCAAGGACGGCCTGCTCAACATTGCCGCCAATAAGCAGGAGCAGTTTGAAGAACTATGCGTGCTCGTCGGCCGGCCGGAGCTGGCGAATGATCCGCGGTTCGCCGAACGCGAGACGCGCAAGAGGAACCGGTACCTGCTGCGCGACGAACTGGAGCAGGCGCTCGCTTCGCGCGATGCGAAGGAATGGGAGCAGCTGCTGAACGAAGCGGGTGTCCCCGCGGGCCGCGTGCTGTCGGTGCCGGAGGTGCTGGAGCACCCGCAGATCCGCTATCGCGGCGTGGTGCGCGCGTTCGACGCCGTGCCCGGGGTCAACCATGCCGTTGCGGTGGTGCGCGGCGGCTTCAAGCTGTCCGGCGGCGAGGTTGGTGCCGCGACGCCGCCGCCAACACTCGGCGCAGACACCGAGGCGATCCTGCGTGACCTCGGCTACGATGATCGCACGATTGCCGAATTGCGGGAGGCGAAGACGATATGAGCGATCCCTCGCGCGACGCGGCCCGCGACTGGTGGCGGACCGAGATCATCGACATCGAGCCCGGTGCCATCCGCGTGCGCGGCTATCCGATCGAGCAGCTCATCGGGACGATCGACTTCCCGCAGATGATCTGGCTGATGCTGCGTGGCGAGGTGCCGAGCACGGCGCAGGCGGCGCTGTTTGGCGCGGCACTGGTCGCGGCGGTCGACCATGGACCCCAGGCGCCGTCGATCGCGATCGCGCGCATGGCGATGACCTGTGGCGTCGGCATGAACAACGCGATGGCTTCGGCGGCCAATGTCCTCGGCGACGTTCATGGCGGCGCTGGCGAGCAGGCTATGGAGCTCTATGCCGCGATCGCCGCGCGCGGCGAGCCGCTCGACGCAGCCGTGCGTATGGAGGTCAACCGCTTCCAGGCGGAGCAGGGCAAATTCGTGCCCGGCTTCGGCCATCGCTTCCATCCGGTCGATCCGCGGGGACCCCGCCTCCTCGCGCTTGTGGACGCGGCGGCGCGCGCCGGCACCGTCTCGGGCCGGTTCGCGGCGATCGGCCGCGCCGTCGAGGCGGAGCTCGAACGACGCACCGGCAAGCACCTCACGATGAATATCGACGGCAGCGCCGCGGTGATCTTCTGCGAGCTCGGCTTCGCGCCGATGCTGGGGCGCGGCATTTTCATCCTGTCGCGCTCGGTCGGCATCCTCGCGCATGCATGGGAGCAGGCGCAGCAGGGCGGGCGCAACAAGGGCCCGATCCCGCCGGACTTCCTCTACACCTATGCGGGCCCGCCGAAGCGCGACTTCAAAGGGGAAGGGCGGTGACGTTCTACGCGCCGCCACTGCGGCTCGAGGCGCGAGTCTGGACCCGCCTGCCGGAGCAATACCGACGCAAGGTGCGGACCGCCTGGGCTGACGCCAATCGCGGCGGCGACGCGATCGACAGTTTTCTCGAGGGCCCCAGCTTCGACCGCACCGGCAATCTCTACGTCACCGATATCCCGCATGGCCGCGTCTTCCGCATCGCGCCGGACGGCGGCTGGACTCTCGCCGCCGAGTATGACGGTTGGCCGAACGGGCTGAAGATCCACAAAGACGGCAGCATCGTCATCACCGACTACAAGCGCGGTCTGATGCGCCTCGATTCCGCCAGCGGCAAGGTCGCGCCGCTCCTCGAAACGCGCCATTCAGAAAGCTTCAAGGGCGTCAACGACCTGATCTTCGCGGGCAACGGCGACATCTACTTCACCGACCAGGGCCAGACCGGATTGCATGATGCCACGGGGCGTGTCTTCCGCCTGCGCGCGAGCGGACAGCTCGACTGCCTGATCGCGACCGTGCCGAGCCCCAATGGCATCGTGCTTAACGCCATGGAAACGCAGGTCTACGTGGCGGTGACGCGCGCCAATGCCGTGTGGCGGCTGCCGTTGCTCGCCGACGGCAGCGTTAGCAAGGCGGGCCTGTGGATCCAGCTTTCCGGCGGCACCGCGGGACCGGACGGCATGGCGCTCGATGCCGAGGGCGGGCTTGTCGTCTGCCATCTCGGCATCGGCGTGTGGCGCTTCGATGCGAAGGGCAGGCCGACGCAACTCGTCGAACTTGCCGACGGCGCCGCCGGAACCAATGCCGCGTTTGGCGGGCCCGAGAACCGCACGCTCTTCATCACCGAGTCGGCGAGCGGCAGCATCCTCTGCTGCGACCTGCCGGTCGCGGGCCGGCGTCTCTACTCGCATATGTGAGCGATGGCTGCTCGGGCCCTGAGCGCCTTCTTGCGCCTCTGTGCGTTGGCGCTGGCGCTCGGCGCCTGCACGCCGGTCGCTGATGCGGTTGATGCCGTCCGGCTGCTCGACCGCCTCACCGGCGCTCCCACGCTCGAAGGGGTCGCGGTGCGGGAGGTCGCTTGGGCGGCACGCGGTCTTGCGCGCGCCGCCGACCTCTACGAACCGGCGCGGCCTCAAGGGGCTATGGTACTTGCACCGGGACTGGGCCGCGAGGGCCGCCGCGATGCGCGCCTCACCAGCTTCGCCGCGGCGCTGGCGCAGGTCGGCTTCGTCGTGCTGGTGCCTGACGTGCCGAACTTTCAGGCGCAGCGAGTCGCTGCCAGTGACAGTGAGATCCTCTCCGACGCCCTGCGCTATCTCCTGGCGCAGCAGAAGGATGAGCGGGCGGTCGGCATTGCCGCCGTGTCCTACGCTGTCGGGCCGGCGATCATAGCGGCCCTGGAGCCCGACATCGCATCGCAGATCGATGTTGTCGCGGCGATCGGCGGCTATTACGACACGAGCGCGGTCGTCACCTTCTTCACCACCGGCTATTTCCGCGAAGCGACGGACGCGCCATGGCAGCACCGGGCTCCCAATGCCTACGGCAAGTGGGTGTTCGTGCTGGCGAATGCCGAGCGCATCGCCGACCCGCGCGACCGCACCTCGCTCTATGCGATGGCGCGGCGCAAGCTTGCTGACCTCAATGCTGACGTCGACGACCTCGGCGCCGATCTCGGTCCGGAGGGACGCGTCGTCGTCGATCTGCTGTCCAACCGCGATCCGGAGCGCGCGCCCGCGCTGATCGCAGCACTTCCGCCCGGCGTGCGCGGCGATCTCGAAGGCCTCGATCTCGCGCGCCGAGATCTCGGCGCCCTCAAGGCGCGGTTGATCCTGATCCACGGGCGCGACGATGCCATCATCCCCTACACGGAAAGCGTGGCGCTGGCACGCGCCGTGCCGCACAGCCATCTCGCACTTCTCGACAGCCTGGCGCATGCCGATCTCGGGCCCGGCGGCCTGATGGACGCGGTCAGGCTCTGGCGCGCGGCGTACACCCTAATGCGCCAGCGCCATGGCACGAAGCGATAGGGGCGGACGATCACAGCCGATAAATTGAAGTTTCTTGACGCTTTTCGCACGCTTCGCCAGCATACGCGCGAAGCGGATTACCGCTCGGCAGACAATCCGACCAACCAGACGGGGAAGCTTATGAACAAGGCTCTTTCGCTCGCGCTCGCGGGCGTGCTCGCCCTTGGCGCAACCAGCGCCGCGGCGCAGACGAAGTGGGATCTGCCGGCGGGGTATCCGGCCACCAACTTCCACTCGAAGAACTTGATCGAGTTCGCCAACGACGTGCGCAAAGCGACCGGCGGTAAGCTCGACATCACGGTGCATGCGGGCGCCTCGCTGTTCAAGGTGCCGGAGATCAAGCGCGCCGTGCAGACCGGCCAAGCGCCGATCGGCGAGCTGCTGATGTCGGTGATGGAGAACGAAGACGCCGTCTACGGCGTCGACGTCGTGCCTTTCCTCGCCACCAGCTACGCGGATTCCGAGAAGCTGTGGAAGGCCGCCCGTCCGGTCATCGAGAAGAAGCTCGGGGCGCAGGGCCTGACGGTGCTCTACGCGGTGCCATGGCCGCCGCAGGGCATCTATGCCAAGAAGGAGATCAACACGATCGAGGACATGAAGGGCCTCAAGTTCCGCGCCTACAACGTCGGCACGGCGCGCATCGCCGAGCTGGTCGGCGCGCAACCGGTGACGATCCAGGCCGCCGAGCTCGCGCAGGCCTTGGCGACCGGCGTCGTGAACTCCTTCATCTCCTCCGGCTCGACGGGCCGCGACTCCAAGGTGTGGGAGTCGCTCACGCACTGGTACGACACGCAGGCCTGGCTGCCCAACAACATCATCTTCGTGAACACGGCGGCGCTCAACAAGCTCGACGCCGCGACGAAGAAGGCGCTGATGGATGCCGCGGAAGCGGCCGAGGCGCGCGGCCGCAAGATGAGCACGGAGGAGGCGGAGTCCTCGAAGGCGGCGCTCCAGCAGAACGGCATGAAGATCCAGCCGCCGAGCCCGGCGCTGGCTGCCGGCTTCAAGAAGATCGGCGAGACGCTGACCGAGGACTGGCTGAAGAAGGCCGGCGCCGACGGCAAGGCCATCGTCGACTCCTACAAGAAGATGATGTGAGAAGCGCGGGGCCGGTTCGGAAGA
>DATAAP010000335.1:0-3216 GCA_036260035.1 Alphaproteobacteria bacterium
CCACCTGCTTGTCGCGCAGTGCTTGGTAGGTCAGGCCCGTGTCCATCTTCTTGACCTTGTCCAGCGGCATCTTGAAGCCGTACTCCTTTTCGAGACCCGGCAGACCGTCCGGACGCCCTGCAAACTCGGCATTGAGGGCCAGCGATGGCGCCTTCCCCGCATTCACGGCCTTGGCGAAATCGCTCAGGCTCTTGATTCCGGTCTGCTGCACGCCGTCCTTGCGCATCGCGATGGCGTAGGTGTTGTTGGCCTTCGACGGGTCGAGCCAAACCAGGCCGATCTTACCGTCGACCTCCTTGACCTTCTTGTAGGTGTCCTCGGCTGATAGGCGGTCGGTGATCTTGTTGTAGGTGATGAGCGACGTGCCGGTGTACTCCCAGCACACGTCGATCTGATTGCTTTCCATCGCCTTACGCAGCACGGCGCTGCCCATGCCTGCACGCTTGTCCGGCGTGAAGCCGTTGGCCTTCAGCAATTGGCTGGTCATTTCGGCCATCAGCAGCTGCTCGGTGAAGCCCTTGCCGCCAACGACGATCTGCTGCGCCTGCGCGCCCGCGCTGAAGGCCAAGCCCATCAGCCCCGCGGCGGCCATCGTGAAAAGTCTGCGTCCGATCATATGGGTCTCCCTGTTTGGTCCTGCTGAATTTGGTCAACGCATCGCCGTGACGCCGCGCGGCACGACAAGCACCGTCAATCGCCCGAGCAGGAAGTCGAGGATGACGGCGAGGATTCCAGTGGGGATGGCGCCGGCCAGCATCATCGCCGGCTCGAACAGGTCGATGCCCGAGAAGATGAGCTCGCCGAGCCCGCCCCCGCCGATCAGGAACGCGAGCGGCACGGTACCGACATTGATCACCAGCGCGGTCCGGATGCCGGCAAGGATCACTGGCAGCGCGTTCGGTAGCTCGACGCGCAGCAGGACCTGCCGCGGCCGCATTCCCATGCCGCGCGCCGCTTCGAGCATGTGCGGGGGTAACGATCGTATGCCCTCATATGAGTTGCGCACGATCGGCAGCAGCGCGTGCAGCCACAGGGCGAAGATCGCCGGCCGCTCGCCAATGCCCATGACCGTCATCGCCAGCGCCAGGATGGCGAGAGTCGGGATCGTGGTGCTGACATTGAGCACCTGCATGATCGGCTCGGCGACGAGGCGCATTGCGCGGCGGCTCAACAGGATGCCGAACGGGACGCCGATCAGGATGGCGAGGCCGCCGGAGACGAGCACCAACTTGATATGCTGCTTGGACTGGTAGACGATCTCAGGCCAGTACCTCAGTATCTCTCCCAGAAGTCCGCTGCGCTCCACCCCGATCCCGAACGTGATTGCTGCCGCAATCGTCAGCGCGCGCGAGAAGCCGGTCCAGGAGGAGGAGATCGCCGTCATGACGCAGACTTGCTGTCGCGGTAGGTCTGGCCGAGCAAATGCGTGATGTCGCGCTGGGTGATGTAGCCCTTGTAGAAGCCGTCAGCGTCGACGCAGGCGAGCCAGGTCACGTCGTGGGTGAACATTTTCGAGACGGCGGCACGCAGGTCCTCGTCGACCCTCACGACGGCCGGGAGCGCGGTCTGGTGCTCGCCGCACGTGCCGGTGCGGCCGTCGAGGTCGGCGCGGCGCAGGAAGCCGCGCGCGCGGCCGCGCGGGCCGACCATGACGATGCTGATATGCCCGCGCTCGTCCATCTGCTTGATCGCGTGGGAGATCGGGTCGTCGGCGCGCACCCGCGGTGCATCGGTCTGCATCGCTTCCGAAATGCGAATAAGGCGCAGACGTTTGAGCGCGCGGTCGCTGCCGACGAAGTCGGCAACGAAGCCGTTTGCAGGATGCGCCAGGATCTGGTCGGGTGTGCCGAACTGCTCGATCTTGCCGTTGCGGAAGATGGCTACCTTGTCGCCCATCTTGATCGCCTCGTCGATGTCGTGGCTGACGAACAGAATGGTCTTGCCGAGCTTCTCCTGCATCTTCAGGAACTCGTCCTGGATAACCTCCCGGTTGATCGGATCAATTGCCCCGAACGGCTCGTCCATCAGCATCACCGGCGGGTCGGCGGCGAGGGCGCGGGCGACGCCGACACGCTGGGCTTGGCCGCCGGACAGCTCGTTGGGATAGCGCTTCGCGAACGCCTTGGGATCGAGCGCTACCATTTCCAGCAGCTCCATAGCGCGGGCGCGCGACTTGGCGCGGTCCCAACCCAGCAGCTGGGGCACGACGCAGACGTTCTCCTCGACTGTCATGTTGGGGAAGAGGCCGATCTGCTGGATCACGTAGCCGATCGAGCGCCGAAGCTCGACCGGGTCGGCATCCGTGGTGTCCTTGCCGTCGATGAAGATACGCCCGGAAGTCGGCTCGACGATGCGGTTGATCATCTTCAGGGTCGTCGTCTTGCCGCAGCCGGAGGGTCCCAGCAGGATGCAGATCTCGCCCTTGCCCAGCTCGAGGTCGACATGGTCGACCGCGACGAACGAGCCGCTCGGCGTATCGAACACCTTGGTGAGCTTGTCGAGGCGGATCATGCCGCGCGCACTCCGCGCGGGGTCAGGTACTTTTGCAGCGCCAAGAGGCCATAGTCCGCGATCACCGCGAGGATGCTCACCGCGAGCGCGCCAGCGAGGAGCTGACGGGGGTCGGTCTGGCTGATGCCGGCGCGGATCAGCATGCCGAGGCCGCCTGCGCCGATATAAGCGGCGATAGCGGCGATGCCGATATTGATCACTACCGCGACGCGGATGCCCGCCATGATGATCGGCAGCGCGATCGGGATCTCGACCCGCCGCAGCCGCTGCCAAGAGGTCATGCCCATGCCGCGCGCGGCCTCGCGGAGGGCCGGGTCGACCGACTTGATCGCCGTATAGGTGTTGCGGACGATCGGCAGCTGCGAATAGAGAAATATCGCGATCACCGCCGGCAGGTAGCCGATCCCCTGGTTGATCAGGGAAAGGATCGGGATCATAACGCCGAACAGGGCGATGGACGGGATCGTCATGATGATCCCGGCGATGTACAGCACGATATCGGCGGCGCGCTGATGCTGGGTGATCGCGATGCCGAGCGGCACGGCCACGAGAATGGCGGCCCCGACCGCGACGCCGACTATGGTCACGTGCTGCCAGGTGAGGTGCAGGATCAGCTCGAAATTGCCGGCAATGTATTGAATGACCGACAAGCCGGGCTCCCCATTGTCAGTCCGCCATCTATGGCCGGCTGCGGACCGTTTACCT
>DATAAP010000336.1:0-10075 GCA_036260035.1 Alphaproteobacteria bacterium
GGCGCGCAGCACCTCAATCTTGCCAGTGGTCTCATCGAACTCAATCTCGACGGCAAGCGCGCCGAAGCTGTAGACGCCGATTTGCGGGAACGGGAGCCCGTGCGCGACCGCGCGCTTCGGATCGACGGTCGGCTGATCGAATACCCAAGCATGGCTGCCGATGATCGGGCCGCCCTTGCGCCAATGCGCGCGGGCGGAGATGGCGGCGAACGGCAGTTCCTTCTCCGGTACACCCATGATCCCGACGCGGCCGCCCGACCGCAGTTCGAGGTCGAGCTCCGAGCACTCGAGGATTTCGGCCGCATGCGCCTTGATCTGCCGCTCGACCTCCGCTGCCGCGCCGATCACCGCCCGCCCGGTCGTGTATGTCACGCGGCTGGCTGTCGTGCCCCAGTTATAGGGCGATCCGTCTGTGTCAGGGCTGGCGACGCTCACGCGGTCCATCGGCAGCTTGAGGGCCTCGGCGCAGATCTGCGTAAGCACCGTGTCCGAGCCTTGCCCGATGTCGACCGCACCGGTGTTGAGCACCACGGTGCCGTCCTCGAGCAGGCGCACGATCGCGCCCGTTCCCAGCAGGCCACTGATATGCGCCGTACAGGCGAATCCGGTGCCGTGCCTTTTCCCGGGTATCGGCTGCCGTTCCTTGCGACGCGGCCACGCAGAAGCGCGCTGCGCGGTGTCGATGCACTCCATGAGGCCATTCGACAGAAGCTTCTGGCCGCCGAACCAAGGATCGTCGCCGCGCAGCGCGTTCTTGCGCCGGATCTCCACCGGGTCCATGCCCAGGCGGGCTGCGATCTCGTCGATCTGCGTCTCGCCGGCGAAGCTCACCTGCGGATTGCCAAAGCCGCGGAAGGCGCCGAAGCGCAGCTTGTTCGTATAGACTAGGGTGCCATGGCAGCGCACGTGCGGGATCCGGTACGGTCCGCGCGCCATCAGCAGGCTGTAGCCGAGCACGCCCGGGCTGTCGTCGGCATAGGCACCGCCGTCGAGCAGCACTTCGACCTCGCGCGCGACCAGCGTGCCATTGCGCTTGGCGCCGGTCCGCGCGCGAATTTTGAAGGGGTGCCGCGCCCGGACGATCTCGAAATCCTCCTCGCGCGTGAGGATCAGCTTGACCGGACGTCCGGTGGCCATTGCCAGCTTCACGACGATCGGCTGGACGTGCGGCTCCATCTTGTTGCCGAAGCCGCCGCCGACACGCGGCGTCAGGCAGCGCAGGCGGGACATCGGCAGCCCGAGCGACTCGCAGACATTGGCCTGGACGCGGAATACCGACTGATTTGCCGACCACAAGGTGATCCGTCCCGCGGGATCCATTTCCGCCAGGGCGCCGCACGGCTCGATCGCCACATGCGCCTGCGGCGCCGTCTCGAACTCGCCCTCGACGACGACATCGCACTCGCGCCAGCCTCGCTCGAGGTCTCCCTCGGCGAGCTCGGTCTTCGAGCAGACATTGCCGCCGCAGATCGCCGGGAAGACCTTGAAATACGAATCTAGATCTTCGTGAATGATGGCCGCACCAGGCGCCAGCGCCTGTTCCGGGCTTAGGATCGCCGGCAGTTCCTGATACTCGACCTTGATCAGCCGTGCCGCGAACCTCGCCTCCGCTTCGGTTTCCGCCGCCACGGCCGCAACCGGCTCGCCGACGTAGCGCACTTTGCCTTTGGCTAGCGCATGCTCGTCCTTGATGAAGGCGCCCATGCGATCGTCGCCGAGATCGTCGCCGGTGATGATTGCCTGAACTCCGGGTGCTTGCAGCGCGGCGCTGAGATCGTAGGAACGGATGCGCGCGTGCGGATACGGGCTGCCGAGAATCGCCGCGTGAAGCATGTTCGGGCGATAAAGGTCCGCGATGTAGGCCGCACGGCCCGTCACCTTTTCCTGGATTTCCAGCCGCGGAACGCTGCGGCCGATCTCGGCGCCTTCCCGTAGCGCGCTCATTGGGGGCCGGCCTCGGCTGCGAGCTGGACGGCCTCAATGATCTTGCGATATCCGGAGCAGCGGCAGAGGTTGCCGGACAAACCGGTTCGGATGTCTTCGACGCTCGGTTGCGGCTTTTCGGCAAGCAGGGCTGCCGCCGACAGGATCATGCCTGGCGTGCAAAAGCCGCACTGAACGGCGCCGGTCTCTGCGAAGGCCTTCTGAAGCTGGGCGATGTTTGCGTACGGGCCATCGATGGTCGTGATGTCGCGGCTGGCGCAGGTATGGGTGAGCGAAAGACACGCGCGCGCCGGACGGCTGTCGATCAACACGGTGCATGCGCCGCAGACACCCTGATTGCACCCCCGCTTGGCGCCGGTGAGCTGAAGCGCGTCGCGGAGCGTGGTGAGCAGCGTGTCGTCGAGCGCGGCGAGAACGGTGCGCGTCTTGCCGTTTATGCGGAGTGTCAGAGCGGCGGGAGTCATGCTGCATTCCTCAGCTCGGCTCGTGCACGGGCGACGATGCGATCGATCATGCGTGGGATCGTCAGGCGACGGTACGCGGCGGTGGCGCGCACATCGTCGACGGGATCGGCGGCCTTGGCCAGCATATCTCCGGCCCGGCGGGCCGCGTGCTCGTCGAGATTCGCGTCTAGGAGCATCCGGTCGACATCATCGTGTCGCACTGGTTTCGGGCCGCAGCCGCCGACGGCGAGCCCGACGCGTGCGCAGGTGCCGTTCACGCGCGCCACTGACAGCGCGACAGACACGGTAGCGAAATCGCCCGTGACCCGCGCGAGCTTGTCGTAGAGCCCGATCCCGGATGAGGCGCGTGGCAGGTGGATCGCCACCACGAGCTCGCCCGGTTCGAGCGCGGTCGTGTACCAGTCGATGAAGAAATCCCTCGCTGGGATGCGGCGGCCTCCGTGCGGGCCTGCCACCTCGATCTCGGCGCCGACGGCGACCAGCGCGGGCGGATAGTCCGCTGCCGGATCGGCGAAGGCGATCGAGCCGCCCATGGTCCCCATATTGCGGACGGGCGGGTTGGCGATCTGACCTGCGGCGGCACGGACGACCGCAAGATCTCCAACCAACCGCGCATCGGCGGCTGTCTCCCGATGTCGCGTCATGGCGCCGATGCGCAAAGCGCCGGAGTGGAGTGATGAAATCCCGTGCAGTTCCTCGATGCCTGCGAGGTTCACGAGCTCGGCGGGTTCGGCGATGCCGGCGTTCATCATCGCGACGAGCGTAGCACCGCCGGCGAGGCACCGGACATCTTCACCGCCAAGCAACTGCACGGCTTCTTGCACGCTGCTCGGGGTGTGGATTCGTCGAAGTGCGCTCATGCAATCGACATTAAAGCGATAGCTATTTCCGATCTCCGTCGCGCAATAGCCGCGGCGCCGCCGTTCTCGTCGGCTCCCAATAGAGAATACAATTCATTATTAGCTAGGCTGCTGTCAACCCGAGCTACTCGACTGCCGACCACGACGGATCGGCGATATCGCGCTCCAAGGGACGTCCGGCGGTTGCTGGCCACCTTCATGATCTGGCGTGTCCCTGTTCGTGCATCTGATCCGCAAGCTGTTCCGACCTGAGCAGGTCAAGTACGAACGCCGGAGCTATGGGCTCAGCCTGCGCGAGTCGAACTCGGTGCATCGCCGCCGTGGCGGGACAGTGCAGAACATTGCGGGTGAAGGCTTAGTCGAGCGACGGGTTGGATTGATTTTCCCGGCCGGAAAGCCACTTACGCGTATTAGGGTAAATCGGGCCGCATGTCGGGCCGATGAGGTCAGGCACACCCTTTGGGCCAATCCAAAGAGCGGTAGACAAAGGGCGCGGCACATCCCAACATTGTCTGGGAGCATGCATTGAAGCACCAGAAGATGAGTACGATCCTTCTTGTCGAGCAGGACGCGAGCGAGCGGGATGCGTTCGTCCGCGCGGTGGGCGCCGGCTACCGGGTGATCGCTGTCGGCGCGCTAAGCGAGGCCTGGGCGAATCTGGTGGACGCGGATGTCCTGGTCGTCGGGCTGGAGCAGTCGGCGGATGCGGATTTGACGATCCTGGACCGCGTGCACGCGTTGCGCCCGGGACTGCCGGTCGTGCTTACGGCGCCGGCGACCCTGCACGGCTGGCAGATGCTGCGCGCCGGCATGCGCCTGGGCGCCCGTGAATTCCTGACCAAGCCGTTCGACGAGCAGGAGGTGAGTCAGACGATCCGCGTAGCGACGCACGTGGAAGGGCCGGAATCGTCTTCGCTGCCCGTCTGAGGCGATCTACTTGGCGGAAACGTGGCCGCGCTCGTCTACCGTGACCTGCATCTCCTTGCCGCCGCGTACGCCCTTGCCTTCCCAGCGGTAGCGCGTCACCGGGACCTTCTTGAGGTCCGTCACCGACGACCAGCCCTCGCCGTACAGCTTCTGCTTCACCTGTTCCTCGGTCATTTGCCCGACATAGCTCCGGTCCGGCATCGGCGTCGGCCGCGTCTGATCCTGGCCGAGCGCGGCCGGCGCAAAGGCCAGCACGGATACGACCGCAAGCGCTGCAATCCTTTTCATTCCTTCCTCCCTTGCGTTTTCGTTTCGCGACACTCTATCTCGGCGGCTGCAGTTCGATGCCATAGCGCGCGTAGATGCGCGTGATGGTGCCGTCAGTCAGCATGTCGCCGAGTGCCGCGTCGACACGCTGCATCAGCTTCTCGTCCGGCCGCATCATGCCGACGGCGACGTTCCAGCTCAGATCGGGATCGTCCTCGAAGGCAGGGATGCGGCGCACGGCAGCGCCGGGATTCTTCATGTTGTGCCAGCCGATCGCGCTAGGCGTTACCGCGGCCGCCTCGATCTCGCCGCGCGCCAAGGCGCCCAGCATCTCGTCCTCGAAGACGAACGGCGACACCGCGATATTGCGCCGATCGAGCGTCATCGAAGCCAGCGAGCCGACCAGCGCGCCCACGCGGCGTTCCGGCCCGACGCTTGCGAGCGACGACAGGTCGGATTCGCGCCGGACCGCGAGGGCTACGCCGCTGCGATAATAGGGGCGGGACATGCGCAATCCGACTTCGCTCAACGCCGCCTTGTTGGCGATCGCGTCAAGCACGATGTCGCAGTCGGCGCGGCGATACTGGAAACTGTTGGTCACCCAATGCTGCATGAGCGATACGCCCAGCCGTTCGGCCAGGGCCTGGCCGAGCTCCACCTGGAAGCCCGGCGGGTCGCCCTTCTTGTTGGCGAACGGTAAGGCGTTGGGATGCGCGCACAGCGCGAGCGCGCCGCGCTGCTTGATCGCATCGAATGAGCGGGCATCGGCAGCAGCGGCGCCGAGCGACAACACTAGGAAAGCTGCAAGCCCGAACTTTGTCGCTGGTCTCATCACTATCCTCTCTTGCTGTTCGCGTCGTGCGCCCTATCCGCCCGTATCTTCGAGGCTGCGGATATACGCCAGGATCGCGATGATCTGGCCCTCGGTGAAGGCGCGCGCATAGCCCGGCATCGCGCCCGGCTTGCCCTTCTTGATCCGCTCGATGATGAACTCGTCGCTCTTGCTGAGGCCCGCGAGCTTCGGCCCGCGCCCGGCGGCGCGGCCGCCCTGCTGATGGCAGAAACCGCACGAGGTCGCGAACATCTGCTCGCCGTCGATGTCGTTCGGCGACGCCTCGGGCGCTGAGGATGGCGCGCCAGATGGCGCCGCGCCCGTCATGCCTTGGCCCAGCACTATCGGGCTGGAAAGTGCCATCGCGACAAGCGCGCCGAATGCGATCAGGGGCGCCGATTTTGCTATTCGCATCGTCGTTCAACTTCGGAAGGGCACGGGGCGGCCGTGCCCTTCCGCATCCGCGTCGACCTATGGCAGCGCGAACACGACCACGGCGCCCGTGTCCTTCGGCATGCTCTTGTACGGCTCGCCGAATAGCGCCGGGTACTCGTCGCCGACGAGGCTGCCCCAGCCAGTCATCACCGCGATGTACTGCTTGCCGCCGGCGTTGTAGCTGATAATTCCGCCGTTGTGGCCAATCCCGTTGTTATGGGACCACAGCTCCTGTCCGCTGGTCGCGTCGTAGGCGCGTAGCACGCCGCGCGCGTCCGGCACGAACAGCAGATTGCCGCCGGTGCTGAGCACGCTCGCGAGCGGCGGCTCGTCATAGCGGATCTCCCACTTCTTCTCGCCGGTGATCGGATCGCGCGCGCTGAGATGCCCGTGCGCCTTCTCGTTCGGCGGATTGACCAGCTTGAAATTGGCGCCGATGTTCAGCTGCGCCATCGGCTCCACGATCGGCGTGGTCTTCACCACTTCAATTTCCATGCACCATTCCTGGCCGATCTTGTAGTACAGGCCGGTCTTCGGATTGTACGAGCCGGAATTCCAGCTGATTCCGCCGGCAATGGCGGGGCAGAGCGGCGGGTTCTGGACGCCGAGGCTGAGATCGCGGCGGCCGATCAGGTCACCGGTCTTCGGATCGATGTCCTGCACGAAGTTGATGTGCTTGGTGAGCCGCCAGACGTTCCGCACCTTGCCATCGGCGCGATTGTAGACGAACACGAAGCCGCCCTTATTCGGGTGGACCATCAGCTTCTGCCCGTCGCGGTCGATCATTACGAACTCGCCGACCGCAGAGTCGAAGTCCCAGGCGTCGTGCGGCAATTCCTGATGATGAAATTTGAGTTTGCCGGTGTCGGGGTCGAGCGCTATCACCGACGTGGTGTACAGATTGGTCCCCGGCCGCGGTCCGCTCTTCTGCCAATCCGCGCCGGACCAGTCGTAGAGCGGCGAGGGGTTGCCTGTGCCCCACCACACGGTGTTGGTTTCGGGATCATACGTGCCCGGCATCCAGCCGCCGCCGCCGCCGGTCTTCCAGGATTCGCCGCCCCAAGTCTTCATCGCCTCCTCGGTACCCGCCACCGTGAAGAATTCCCATTTCTTCTGGCCGGTGTTCGCATCGACGCCGAAGATCGGGCCGCGTGAGGTCCATTCGCCGCCCTGGCTGCCGATGATGACCTTGTCCTTCACCACCAATGGCGCGCCGGTGAAGCCGACGGTCAGCTTCTGCGAGTCGACGAGCTTCGTGTCCCACACCTTCTCACCGTTCTTCATATCGAGTGCGATGAGTCGGCCGTCGACCGTGCCGACGAATACCTTGCCGTGTCCGAGCGCCACGCCGCGGTTGTACGGCGAGTGCGTTTGCATGGACACGAGCTCCTCGTCGAGCTCTGGGAAGTAGGTCCACAGCACTTTGCCGGTTGCGCCGTCCAGGGCATAGACCCGGCTGTAGGAGCCCGAATAGTAGAGCACGCCATCCGCTACGAGCGGCGTCGATTGCACGCCGCGCGTCGCCCGCCCAGGGAAATGCATCCAGGCGATGCGCAGGTTCTTCACGTTGTCCGGATTGATCTGGTCAAGCGGGCTGTAGTGGTACGACTTATAGGTGCCGTGATAGGTCAGCCAGTCGTTCGGGTGCTGATCCGCGGACTGCAGTCGCGACGGATCGACCGCCCCGGCAGGGCTGGCGATACCGAAGGCCGAAGCCAGAGCGATTACCGCACAGGCCGTGAGATGCCGCGCATTTCGCATGGTTTCCTCCCGTTGCAACGGCGTCTTGCGGCCACGCTTCATCGCGCGCGGCTAGGCTTTCCCCGTTCCTACAGGCGACATTACTTTAGATGGCGCCCCTCGGTCTGATGCCACGACGCCGCCAATGCCGATTACTATGAAAGCCCAGCCTGGCTACGTAAATTGGACTATCGGCCGAACCCTTTTGGCGCTCCGGCTCGACCAGCGTTGCGAGTCGGTCGAGACGATCACTGCCGATTAATCAGCCATAGGACCAACGACAGCACGACGCTCGCCAAGACGCTGGTGACTATCGGGATATAGATCCGGGCATTCTCGCGCTCGATGACGATGTCGCCCGGGAGGCGGCCGAGACCGAGCTTCTGGATCCAGGGCCACATGAGCCCCGCGATGATAAGTACCACGCCGATTCCGATAAGCCAGCGCGCCATGTCACAGTCACCCGCATCGATGCAAGCACCTTCAACAGTAGGCGCAGCTTTGCCGCCCGCCAGGGCCTGCCGGCTCAGCCGTTCAAATGCGGTTGCATCGAGCCGTTCGTGCCGGCACGATGCGCCGCCCCATAGCTACAGATGAGAGAGTCGCGATGGCCCTGCGCTGGTTGACCCGTGTCGTCCTTGCTGTGCTGATCGGAGGTGCCGCCGCCCTCCCTGGTGCCGGGCGTGCCCAAGATCTGGAGAACACGCTTTATCTCGATCTTGAATACGGTCGTGTGGTCATCGCCTTGCGGCCGGACCTGGCGCCCAAGCACGTCGCGCGCATCAAGGAGCTGGCGCGGCAGAAATTCTATGATGGTCTCGTCTTCCACCGCGTGATCGACGGCTTCATGGCGCAGACCGGCGATCCACGCGGCAATGGCACCGGCGGATCCGGCCAGAAGCTGCCGGCGGAGTTCTCCCGCGAGCCTTTCGTTCGGGGCACCGTCGGCATGGCGCGCGCGCAGGACCCGAACAGCGGCGACAGCCAGTTCTTCATCATGTTCGCGCCTGGCAGCTTCCTAGACGGCAAGTACACCGTGTGGGGCCGCGTCGTTTCGGGCATGGAACATGTCGACAAGATCAAGCGCGGCGAGCCGCCGCGCAGTCCGGACAAGATCGTCCGGATGCAGGTGGCGGCGGACGCGAAGTAGCAGCCCATTTGAAAGGAAGATGCGATGGCCGAAGACCTCGAGAACACCCTTTATCTCGACCTCAGCAGCGGTCGGGTCACGATCAAGCTCCGGCCGGATCTTGCGCCCGGCCATGTCGCGCGCGTCAAGGAGCTGGCGCGCGAGGGCTTCTATGACGGGCTTCTCTTCCACCGCGTGATCGAAGGGTTCATGGCGCAGACCGGCGATCCGCAGGGCAACGGCACCGGCGGGTCTGGCAAGAAGCTCAAGGCCGAGTTCTCGCGCGAGCCGTTCAAGCGGGGGACCGTGGGCATGGCGCGGGCTCAGAGTCCCGATAGCGGCGACAGCCAGTTCTTCATCATGTTCGACGACGGCGCCTTCCTCAACGGGAAGTATACCGTGTGGGGACAGGTCACGTCGGGGATGGAGCACGTCGACAAGATCAAGCGCGGCGAGCCACCCAGCAACCCCGACAAGATCGTCAAGATGCAGGTCGCAGCCGACGCTGCGGCCTGACTAGGCCGAAACATCCACCGGGCCTTGACGACATTCGGCTGAAACGGTCGCGCGTCAGGGTCGGCGCATGGCCGACGAGAACGAAGAGCAGCGGCGCGCCGCCGCAGAGCTAGAGCTTCAGGGCGATGCCGCCGCGCAGGCGGGACAGCCGGCTGAACGCTTCTACAGGCACGCGCAAAGAATCCTGCTGCCGACCGGCCGGCTGTGGTCGGACGCGGAGGAATACGACCGCCGGCAGAGCGCGTTCGATCGGATCCAACGGAAGATCTGGGCTCTTGCGTCGCCGCCGCCGCAGCCCATTCGGCCCGCAGCGTCCTCAGAGGCCTATAGGACGTTCACGGACAGCACGAATATCACGTACGACCAGTGGCATGACGGAATCGGCTATGACACCGACGCGCTGACGAAGGTCACGGGCGAGGAGCGCGAGTTCCTCGCAGCCAGCCTGATTGCCCGGCTTACGCGCCGCGAAGGGGACTGGCGCGATGTCGAGGCGCTTGTGGCGCTGAATGTGCCGCAGGCTCGCCATGCCTTCGAGAAGGCGCTACCGCGCGCAAAGCCCGAGCTGCGCCTCTATATCGCGCGGGCGCTCGCCGCGATGGGGGCGGGCGTCGAGATCGACAAAATTATCGCCGACATTCTCCGCCGCGGCACGTACGGAGATGGACTCTCCTTAGCTCTCGACCTCGCCGCGGAGCATGCGACGCCCTATCTCCGCGAAGTCCTCCTCGACTGCGCGCGCAACGGCAAGCCGGACGTGCGTGTGCATGCCGCGGCGCTGTCGCTCTATCTCGCCGGAAAGGCGGATTCACCGTTCGACTGGGCCCATCGGCCGTTCTTCCTGCGGTTCGGCGAGGAGGACACGGCGGTCCGCGAGCAGGCGTATGCAGAATTGTGCCGACGCATCGGTCACGACGTCGGCGACGCGCGATCGAAATAGTTGAAACAGAGACATCGGCGC
>DATAAP010000337.1:0-2258 GCA_036260035.1 Alphaproteobacteria bacterium
ATCGCCTCTGCGTGATGGGGATTCAAGTCGAGCGCGCGCTCGAGCATCGCGAGCGCCTCCTCATTACGGCCCAATTTGCTTAAGGACAGCCCGCAATTGCTGAGGATGTCGACCGAGTCCGGAGCGAGTGAAGCGGCCCGCGTGAAGGCATCGCACGCCGCCTCATGGTCTTCCTGCCTCGCTAGGACCGCGCCGAGCGCGTTCCAGGACGTCGCCAATTTCGGGTCGGCGGCAACCGCGCCGCGAAATGATTCGCTTGCATCCTTCAGCGCGCCGCAGCCGCGCTGCGCCAGCCCGAGATTGTGCCACGCCTCGCCGCGGGCGGGGACCAGTTCGACCGCGCGCCTCAGCGGCGCCAGTGCAGCCGCCGGCTGACCCTGATCCAGCAACAGTAGGCCGAGATTCGTCTGCGCTTCGGCGAAATCCGGCTTGAGCGCGACCGCCTGCTCGAACGCCGTTCGCGCTGCCGCAAAGTCGCCGAGCGCCTTCAGGACTCCGCCGAGCGCATTGAACGCGAGCGCAGAGTCGGGTCTAAGCTGGGTGGCGCGCTCGAGCGCATCGCGCGCCGACGCGAAATCGCTCATGGCACGCCGGACAAGGCCGAGATTGCTCCACGCATCGGCATAGCTAGGCTCGGCCGCGACAGCGCGCTCGAGCGCTGCGGCGGCCTCCGGCAGCCGCCCGGCAACGCGCAGCGCAGCCCCGAGATCATTGTGTGTGACTGCCCGTTGCGGCGCCGCCTCAACCGCACGGCGCAGCCGGTCGATGGCCACGCCCGTGTCCCCGCGTCGCAAGGCGATCAGGGCCGAGTAGTGCAGCGCGTCGCCGTGTGCCGGCTGCTCGGCCAGGATCACGTCGTAGAGTGCCGCCGCCTGCTCGAGGCGGCCGGCCTTGTGGTGTGCGACAGCCGCGGAAAAAAGCTCCTGTGAAGACATGGCGCGGCACTGTAATGCGCTTCGTCGGAGTGGCAAGGCCGCATTCCGCGGCAACCCCTACCGCAGCTTCGGCAAGTCGGCTAATGCTGTGCCGGCAATGTCACAGAGCCCTCAGGACGTTCCGGCGGAGATCGTCGCCGCTAATCTGGCAGCCGTTCGGACGAAGATCGCTGCAGCCGCTAAGAGCGCCGGTCGCGCCGAATCAGACATACGGCTAGTTGCCGTCAGCAAAACCTTCACCGCCCAGGCGGTCGCGGCCGCGCTGGCCTGCGGTCAGCACCTGTTTGGCGAGAACCGGGTGCAGGAGGGGCAGAGCAAATTTCCCGCCTTGCGCGCGAGCCATGCGGATTTGGAGCTCCACCTGATCGGGCCGCTGCAGACCAATAAGGTCCGCGATGCGGTCGCGCTTTTCGACGTCATCCAGAGCGTCGACCGCCCCAAGCTGGCCGCGGCGATCGCGGCAGAGACGGCGCGGACCGGGCGGCGGCCGCGCTGCTTCATCCAGGTCAACACCGGTGCCGAGCCGCAGAAGGCGGGTGTCGCGCCGGAAAGCGCCGACGCCTTCATCGCGGCGGCCCGCGAGCGGCACGGCCTAACGGTGGATGGTCTGATGTGCATTCCGCCGCTGGATGACGAGCCGGCCCCGCATTTCGCCTTGCTGCGGGAGATCGCGCGGCGCAATGGGCTTGCCGCCTTGAGCATGGGCATGAGCGGTGATTTCGAGACCGCCATCCGGTTCGGCGCCACCCATGTGCGCATCGGAAGCGCGATATTCGGTCCCCGGCAGAACCCGCCCGCTGGCTGAGACGAGCCGCCGCGCCGGCATAATCACCCGCCCATCTGCGTCGGCTATTCACCGGAATAGTATCGCGGCCGCTATTCGATCTGCGCGATGACTGATCCGGGATCAGTCGGGGATGACCATGGCGGACGCGTCCGGCGCGGCGGAAAACGTGCCCGCTTACGTAATGCCTGTCGCGATCGCCGCCGCGGGACTGCTTCTTTCCTGGCCCGCTTTCCACAACGGCTATCCGCTCGTCACCCTCGATACCGCCGCCTATCTGGAGGCGCTCGGTCCGAGCGCGGGAGAAAGGGACGCCGCGCTCTTCTATGCAGCCTTCATTCGTATCCTCCGCTGGCACTCGCTCTGGCCGGTCGTGCTCGTGCAGGGGCTGGTCGTCGCCCACCTGATCCATCTGACGCTGAGGGTGAGCTGCGGCGCGCTGCGGGCCGAGATCTACCTGTTGATTGTCGCCTGGCTCGCTGGCTTCAGCAGCCTGCCGTGGTTCGTCAGTCTGATCCTTCCGGATGTGATGGCTGGGA
>DATAAP010000338.1:0-8354 GCA_036260035.1 Alphaproteobacteria bacterium
GCGGAGAAGCTCGCCGCCCTCAGGTCTTGGCGCCGCGAGCTTGACGACGTCTATCGGGGCAATCCGTCGACGCCGATCGGCGCATCGCTCGTGGACGCGGTTGCGCGCTACCAGCTGCCGCATGCCGAATTCGACGCGCTGATCAACGGCATGGAGATGGATGTCAACGAGGAGATGCGCGCGCCGTCACAAGCCGTGCTCGACCTCTATTGCCGGCGGGTCGCGGGAACGATCGGCGTGCTGGCGCTTAGCGTCTTCGGCTGTGCCGGCGCTGTCGAGCGCAAGTTCGCCATCACGCTCGGCCGCGCGTTGCAGCTCACCAATATCGCGCGCGATATCGCGGAGGATGCGGCGCGCGGTAGGCTCTATGTGCCGCGCGAGATTCTCGACGCGTTCGACGCCCGGACGCTCGATCCAGCCGCATTCGCGCGCGATCCGCGCGTGCCGGCGATCCGTGGCCGTCTATGCGCTCTCGCCCAGTCCGCTTTTGAGGACGCCGAGCTGGCCTTCGCCGCCTGCGGCAACCGTCGTTGCCTGTGGCCCGCGCTGGCGATGATGGGGATCTACCGCCGCCTCCTCGACAAGGTCGCGGCAGCGGCACCTGGCGCGCCGCGCGCAACGATCCCCCGCCCCGTGCAGCTCAGCATCGCGCTCCGGGCCCTGGTGCTCGCGCGGCCATGACCGTGCATGTGATCGGCGCCGGCCTCGCCGGTCTGGCGGCCGCAGTGCGGCTCACCCTAGCGGGGCGTGCGGTGCGTCTCTACGAGGCAGCACCCCGTGCGGGCGGACGCTGCCGGTCGTATTTCGAGCCGCGTCTCGGCTGCACGATCGACAATGGTGGCCACATCATCCTGGGCGGCAACGCTGCGACGCTCGCTTACATCGACGCAATCGGCAGCCGCGCCGAGCTCCTGGAGATGGCCCCGGCGCGTATTCCGTTTCTCGACCTGACGACAGGAGAGCGCTGGTTGTTGCGCCCGAGCGCCGGCCCCATCCCATGGTGGCTGCTCGCGCCGTCGCGGCGACTGCCGGGGGCAAGATTGGCGGATCAAGTGCGGCTCGTTCGGCTGCTCGCGGCGCGCCCGCATGACGTGGTGACCGACTGCGTCGATCCGAGCGCCGTCCTGTACCGCCGTCTGATCGAGCCGCTGGCGACGGCAATCATGAACACGCTGCCCGAACAGGCGGCGGCTCGGCCCCTTGCCCGCGTGCTGCGTGCGACGCTGCTGCGCGGTGAGCGCGCCTGCCGGCCGATGATCGCGCGGCGCGGGCTTTCCTTTGCGCTGGTCGATCCCGCGCTTGCCTGGCTCGAGCGCCACGGCGCCCGCTACGAAGCCAACGCGCGTGCAGAACAGCTCGCTTTCGCGGATGGCCGCCTCGCCAGCATTTGCGTCAACGGCGCCACGTTCGATTTGCACCGCGACGATGCCGTCATCCTCGCGACGCCATCGTGGGTTGCTGCCGACCTCGTACCCGGTCTGCTTCATCCGACCGCACACTGCGCCATCGCCAACGCGCATTTCCGGCTGAAGTGGCCGGCAGGCCTCGATCCGCCGCTGCTCGGTCTCGTCGGCGGTGCCGCGCAGTGGCTGATCGCGCGCGACGACGTGGTCAGTGTCACCGTGAGCGCTGCGGACGCCCTGCTCGATGAAGACTCAGAGGCGCTGCTCGATCGGCTGTGGCACGACACCGCAAAGGCGCTGGCCTGCGAAGGCCCGCGCCCGCCAGCGCGGCTGATCAAGGAGAAGCGCGCCACATTCCGGCAGACGCCGGCGGCGGAGGCGCAGCGCCCGCAAGCGCGCACGGCCTGGGCGAATCTCTTCCTCGCCGGCGACTGGACGGCGACCGGCCTGCCGGCGACAATCGAGGGCGCCATCCGTTCGGGCTATCGTGCCGCGGATGCTGCGACGCAGTTTTGACTGCAACCGCATCGCAATTGCAGGCGCTAAAATTAGTGATATGCTAGTGACTTAGACACGCGATTCGGATTCGCACGCACGAACCCGACCGACTCCAAGGGGGAGAAGAATGGCCGATTTTCTCGCGAAAATAGGATTGGACAAGCTCGAACGTGCGCTGATCTACGGCGTCGTGATTGCCATCGTGCTCGCCCTGCTGAAGCGGGCGCCGGTCGACTACAACTGGTTTGCCTTCTTCTTCCGCTGGCTACACGTGCTGTCAGGCGTGATGTGGATCGGCCTGCTCTGGTACTTTAACTTCGTGCAGATCCCGTCGATGCCGAAGATCCCCGACGAGCAGAAGCCCGCGGTCGGCAAGGTCATCGCCCCTGCGGCGCTGTTCTGGTTCCGTTGGGCGGCGCTGGCGACCGTGATCACCGGCCTCATCCTTGCCTGGCTCAACGGCTATATCATCGACGCGCTGACGCTCGGCATCACCTCGGGCGGCGGCCGACCGACGGCGATCGGCATCGGCATGTGGCTCGGGCTGATCATGGCCTACAATGTGTGGATGATCATCTGGCCGAACCAGCAGAAGGCGCTGGGCATGGTAGAGGCGACCGCGGACGAAAAGAAAGCCGCGGCGCGCGTTGCTATGTTGACGAGCCGCTTCAACACGATGTTCTCGATCCCAATGCTCTACTTCATGGTCGGCGCGCAGAACATCTACTGATTTCACTCGTTCGCATCGGTCTCTTTCGGCACGGAACCTTGTCCGCAAGGTTCCGTGCTTTTGCGCTGTCGAAATCCTGACGCGCCCCTTCGGCGGGCGCCCAACTGCCAAGGTGGTATTGCGTCCGACGTTTGCACGTCAGACGCGGTGCGCCTGATTGTGCATTGTCATGAGCCGGAATGAACGCGCTCGGGCACGGAGCCTGGTCGTATGTTTTTCTCTGCCGACGAGATCGAATACGGCAGCATCCTTGAATGCGATCTCTGCATCGTCGGCAGCGGCGCCGCCGGTCTGACGGTCGCGCGGGAGTTTTGCGGGCGTCGGGAGCGCGTGCTGCTGCTGGAGAGCGGCGGGTTCGATCTCGATCCCGAAACGCAGGCGCTCTACGAATGCGAGGTTATGAACCCCCGCACGCCGCCGCTGACCGAAGTGCGGCTGCGTTTCTTCGGCGGTACGACCAACCACTGGACCGGCACGAGCCGGCCGCTGGATGAACTCGATTTCCATCCACGCGCACATGTTGCGAGCAGCGGCTGGCCGTTCGCGCTCGATCATCTGACGCCGTATTACCGGCGCGCCGCCGCCCTGCTGCAAATCGAGCCGTCGTTCACCGGCAATTCACCCGATTCAAACCGTCCGCTCGCCTTCGACTCGCCATGGCTCGAGTCCGACCACTATTTTCGCATCAACCCGCTTCGCTTCGCGCAAGCCTATCGCGATGATATCGCCAGCGCCGACAACATCCGCGTCGTGCTCGATGCCAACGTGCTGCACCTGAGCGCCAATCCGATCGCCTCAAGAGTCGAGACGGCGACTGTGGCGACACTCTCGGGCCGACGCTTCTCAGTCAAGAGCAGCGTGTTCGTCCTGGCGACCGGCGGCGTCGAAAATGCGCGGATCCTGCTCAACTCCGATGATGTCGAAGCAAGCGGCCTCGGCAATCGGTACGACAATGTCGGGCGCTACTACCAGGACCATCCGAACGTCACGGATTCCGGCCAGATTGCCTTCACGGCCTATTCCTCCTCGATCCTGTACTACCTCCACAGGGTTGACGAGAGGGAGGTCGGCCATCATGGCTTCTTCTGGCCAACACCGATGGCGCAGGAGAAATGGGGCATGCTCAATTGCGGAATATGGCTAATGCCCATCGAGGAGGTCAGGACGACCCCGGGCCTGGCCTCGCTGCGGCATATCGGCCGGAAGCTCGGCGACGGACGCATCCCGGACGACTTCGCGCGACATCTGCTGCGCGCGGCCGGCGATATTGATGGGATCTTCGCTACGGTCTACCGCAAACTCGCGGGCGTCGGACCGCAGCTCTACACGACATGGTTCTGGAGCGAGTGTGCGCCCGACCGCGACAGCCGCGTGACTCTAACGAGCGAGCGCGACGCGCTTGGCCAGCGGCGCGCGCGGGTTGACTGGCGTATCCCGGACCAGTACGTGCACACTTATCGGTGCATGTATGACCTGCTCGCCCACGAGCTCGGCCGGGTCGGACTCGCGCGTGTGCAGATAAACAATGTCGGCCCGGGAGAGGACCCCCGCGAGCACGTGGCGTCCTCGGCGCATCACATGGGCACGACGCGTATGCATGTCGATCCCAAGCATGGCGTCGTCGATGCCAATTGCCGCGTGCACGGCATCGAAAACTTGTTCGTCGCCGGAAGCTCCGTCTTCCCAACCTACGGGCAGACTGCGGCGACCTACACGATCGTCGCGCTTGCCTTGCGGCTGGCGGATCACCTCAAGCAGGGACTCTCATGACCTTCACCTTCCGTCGCCGCTGGTTTTTAGGCCTGATGACGCTTTTTGCGCTCTTCGGCCGCGCCGGAGGAGCGAGGGCCGCCGCTGCCGTCGTGGCGAGGCCGCAAGGTCTGAGCGCGGAACTGCTGCACGTTCTCCCAAGAAGCGCGGATGCGTCCGTCATCGGCGGAGAGTACTTGGCCGCTTACCCTGCGGAGGCCGACATCGGCGCCCTCACGCGGCATTTCGACGAACTTGCGGGTGCGCCAGATGGGCTCCACGCAGCCATTTCCAGGCGGCTGCGCCGTGACTTCGAGGAAAGAGATACGGTCCGCCTGCGCGGCTGGGTGCTATCCCGCAGCGAGGCCCGGCTCTTTGCGATCTGCGCACTTCTGGAGGCGGACCGCGCACGGACGTTGGTCTGACGCGCGCCCGGGCACGCCTCTATCCCGGCGCCGTCCCGACTGCAATCAGCGCCGCAGCGACGCGGCGGCCTTCGGCGCGCAGAACGTTGTAGGTGCGGCAGGCGGCACCGGTGTCCATCGAATCCACCGCGATCCCCTGCGCCTGCAAGGCGCCGCGGAGCGCCGGCGTCGCCAGCGCGAAGCGCTCCCCGCTGCCGATCAGCAGGATCTCCACCTCGCGCGCCGCGGCGACGACGGGCTGCAGGCTGTCCAGAGTGACGGCGGCGATTTCGCTCGCGTCCCACGCGACGACGCCATCGGGCAGGACGATCACCGAGCCACGGAAACTCTCGCCATCGACGCGGAAGCCGCCGGCCCCGTAGGCCTCGATCACCCGGCTCGTCCCGCGCGTCGCCGCGTCGGCCATGATCAGCTCGCCTTCGGCTGTTCGCCTATGGTTGCCGCAGCGTGCTTGCCGCGCCCCGACAGGTACCACTCGAGCGGCGCTGCGACATAGACCGTCGAATAGGTGCCGAGGATTACGCCCCAGACCAGTGCAACGCTGAGGCTGAACAGCACCGGCCCGCCGAACACGAGCAGCGCGACCACGGCCAGGAACACCAGGCCGTTGGTCACGATCGTGCGCGACATCGTCTCGTTGACGCTGCGGTTGATGAGGTCGCGGAAATCCATGGCCTTGAACTTGCGCGCGTTCTCGCGGATGCGGTCGTCGATGACGACGGTATCGTTGATCGAGAAGCCGGCGATTGTGACGACTGCGGCGACCGTGTTGAGATCGAACTGCAGCCCCGTTACGGAGAAGAAGCCGACCGTCGTTAGGCAATCATGGAGGATGGCGATGACGCCGGATAGGCCGGCGCGCCAGCCGAAGCGGAAGGCCATATAGGCCAGAATGCCGCCCAGGGACAGCACCACCGCCCAGATGCTGGCCGTGATCAGCTCGCCGCCGACCTTGGGACCGACCACCTCAACCCGGCGATACTCAATATCCGATCCGAGTGCAGCACGGATCTTTTGGACTGCGGCCTCCTCTGCCGCCTCGCCCCCCGCTTGCCGCTCGACGCGGATTAGCACATCCCGGTCGCTGCCGAAATCCTGCAGGGCAATATCGCCGAGATTCAGCGGCAATAGCGCATTGCGCATGGCGCCGAGATCGGCCGTCTGCGGCGTGCGCACCTCGATCAGGATGCCGCCGGCGAAGTCGACGCCGAAATTCAGGCCGCGCGTCGCAATCGAGACGACCGAGATGATGCACAAGGCCGCGGACAGCGCGAAACAGAACTTGTGAAACCGGAAATAATCCAGCTTCGGGACCTTGTTGATGAGGCGGATCGGGCGCATGGTCAGATCGGCAGTTCCTTGGGCCGGCGCCAATGCAGCCAGCTCGAGATGATGAGGCGCGTCACCGTCACCGAAGTAAACATCGAGCAGATGATGCCTATTGCCAGGGTGACGCCGAAGCCGCGCACCGGACCCGAGCCCAGGGCATAGAGGATCAATGCCGCGATGAGCGTAGTGAGGTTGGAGTCCAGAATCGTGATATAGGCGCGCTGGAACGAAACGTCGACCGCCGGGAAGGGCGAGCGGCCGTTGCGCGTCTCCTCGCGCATGCGCTCGTAGATCAGCACGTTGGCGTCAACCGCCATGGCGAGGCCGAGCACGATGCCAGCGATGCCGGGTAAGGTCAGAGTGGCGCCGATCGCCGCCATGATCGACAGGGTGAAGGCGACGTTGAGGATCAGCACGATGTTCGCGACAATCCCGAACAACCCGTAACCGACGATCATCAGCACCGCGATCAAGGCATAGCCAATCATGCAGGCGATCTCGCCGGCGCGGATCGAATCGCTGCCGAGGTCGGGCCCGACCGTGCGCTCCTCAATGACGTTGAGCGGCGCCGGGAGAGCGCCCGCGCGCAGAAGCAGTGCCAAATCCTGAGCCGATTGCGCGGTGAAGTTCCCGGAAATCTGGCCGCGGCCACCGAGGATCGGCTCGCGGATCACAGGCGCGCTGATCACCTTGTTGTCGAGCACGATCGCCAACGGCCGGCCGACATTCTCGCGCGTAGCGTCGCCGAAGCGGCGGGCGCCGAGCGAGTCGAAGACGAAATTGACGATCCACTCACCCGTCTGCTGGTTGGTGCTGGGCTGCGCGTCACTGAGGCGATCACCGGCGACGATCACGCGCCGCTGCACAAGCACCATGCGCGGCTTGCCGTCAGGGCCGATCTCCTTGTCCATCGGCATCAGCACGCTTCCCGGCGGCACGTTGCCGCGCAGCGCGTCCTCGACCGGGTTCTGAGTGTCGAGCAGATGGAAGTTCATCTTCGCGGTCTGCTTCAGCAGATCCTTGATGCGCTGCGGATTACGCTCGCCAGGAAGCTGAACAAGGATACGGTCTTGGCCCTGCGCGACGATGGTTGCTTCCTTCGTGCCGGTCTCGTCAATCCGGCGCCGCACAGTCTCGATGGATTCGGCGATCGTCTGGCGACGCTGTTCGATCAGATCCCGCTGGTTGAAGCGGATCGTCACGGTGTTGTCCGGCCCGGTCGTGACCTGCGCTGACGGATCGAGTTCGCGCACCGTGGCGCGCGCCGTCTCGATCTGGCCCGCGTCGCGAACGCGGAACGAGATGGTCGGCTCCGGCGCCTCGGCGCTAGTGACGTTCGAAATCGCCACCCGCTTAGTGCGCATCTCGGTGCGGATCGCGTCGACCAGGTTGGTCAGGCGCTCGCGCACGACGGCCTTGAGGTCCACCTCGAGCAGCAGATGGGCCCCGCCCTGAAGGTCGAGGCCGAGATTGACCTGCTGCTTCGGCAGCCAACGCGGCAGCGCGTCGAGCTGCTCGCGCGGGATTAGGTTCGGCACGGCATAGAGCAGGCCGATCACGCAAACCGCGATGATCCCCCACACTTGCCAGCGGGCCATGTTGAGCATGGCAGTAAGACCTCCGGGCTAGTCTTTGACCCGGCTTACGTATTCCTCATGCCCGAGCGAGTCATAGAGCTTGCGCTTGACCGGGTCCTTGAGCGTGTCGTACGCCTCCGCTGCGCCGGCATCGCCGCCCTTCGTGGCGAATGCGGCGTCGATCTCGGCGGCGGAAGCCGTGCGGCTCACGCCCAGCGCCTTGTAGTAGACGTCGTCCTCCTGGGGTACCGCGCGCGGCGCTGCCTTCTCGGCGCGGTCGCCTGGCTCGGTCTTCGCCATCACCTCGGCGATCATGCCGCGCATCGCGCGCACGCGAACGCCATCGGCGATCTCCAGGCCGATCTCGCGGTCGCCCGTCACCTTGGTCACGGTGCCTATGATGCCGCCGGTGGTCACGACGCGGTCGCCGCGACGCAGCGAGTCGATCATCGCCTTGTGGTCCTTCACCTTCTTCTGCTGCGGTCGGATGATCAGGAAGTAGAAGACCACAAAAATCAGCACCAGCGGCAGAAGCTGGATCAGCATCCCCGAGCCGCCATCCGCCCCGCCCGTCTGGGCATACGCCGTCGAAATCAGCATCACTGTCTCCTAAAACGCGCCGCTCCGCCCCGCGGGCGTCCGG
>DATAAP010000339.1:0-9904 GCA_036260035.1 Alphaproteobacteria bacterium
GGCATGGCCGGGATCGAAATCGTCATCGAGGAGTATCTCGAGGGCGAGGAGGCGAGCTTCTTCGCGCTGTGCGACGGCGCGCACGCGCTGCCGCTGGGCGCTGCGCAGGACCACAAGCGCGTGGGCGACGGCGACACCGGACCGAACACCGGCGGCATGGGTGCCTATTCGCCACCGCCCGTCGTGGGGCCGGACATGGCCGCGCGCATCATGCGCGAGATCATCAACCCGACCGTCGCCGGGATGGCCGCCGAAGGACGCCCGTTCAAGGGCGTGCTGTTCGCCGGCCTCATGATCACCAAGAGCGGGCCGCAGCTGATCGAATACAACGTGCGCTTCGGCGATCCCGAATGCCAAGTGCTGATGCCGCGGCTGAAGTCCGACCTGCTGCCGGCGCTGATCGCAGCGCGTGACGGCGCACTCAAGACGTTCGACCTGCGCTGGCACGACAAGGCAGCACTGTGCGTCGTCATGGCCTCGAAAGGCTATCCCGGCGACTACAAGAAGGGCAGCGAGATCCGCAATCTCGCCGCGGCCGAAAACGTGCCGAACGTCACAGTCTTTCACGCCGGCACCAGTGCCGACGGCGAGCGCGTACTGGCGACGGGCGGCCGCGTCCTCGGCGTCACCGCGACCGCGGGCACAATCGCGGCGGCGCGCGAGGCGGCCTACGAGGCGGTCGATGCGATCGACTGGCCGGGCGGATTCTGCCGCCGCGACATCGGCTGGCGCGCGATCAAGCGCTAGACCTTCTCGCGATCATAATTAGCGGCGCCTGGTTGAGGAGCGCGCCTTTTGCGGGCAGGGGCGGCGCGGCTGTGACGAACCTCACAAGTCCCGTTCCGCCATGCGGATTGCGCTTCAGCCCTGCCCATTTTTCATTTCCGCATCGCAGCATGCACCATTAGGGTGTCCGGCGCGGTATTCACAGCGGGACGATTTCTTAATGGCCGAAGGCAGTCTGCAGGCGGCGATCACCTATCCGATTGAAACGCCGCCTGCGCCGGGCACATCACTCGAAGTGGCGCCAGGCGTGCGCTGGGTGCGCATGCCGCTGCCCTTCCCGCCCGACCACATCAATCTGTGGCTGCTTGCCGACGGCGAGGCATGGACCATCGTCGATGCCGGCCTGTTCCGTGAAGAGGCGCAAGCCTACTGGGAATCGGTCTTCAAGAGCGATCTCGACGGCAAGCCGGTCATGCGCGTGGTCGTAACGCATTTCCATCCCGACCACATCGGCCTCGCCGACTGGCTGTGCCGGCGCTGGGATGCGCCGCTGTGGATGACGGCGGCGGAATGGTACATGGCGCGGGCCATCCACGGCAGCGGCGGTCAGGCGGATATCGATTCGCGCATCTCCTTCTACCGCGCCAACGGCGCGTCAGATGAGCTGCTCGGCGAGGCGCAGAAGCCCAACAGCTTCTACCGCCGCGGCGTGCCCGAGGTGCCACCGGTTTTCCATCGCCTGCGCGGCGGCGAAGCAATCCGCATCGGCGGCCGCGACTGGCTGCCGATCATCGGCCGCGGCCACGCGCCCGAGCATGCCTGCCTCCATGCGAGGGAAATCGCGACCCTGATCGGCGGCGACATCCTGCTGCCGCGCATCTCGCCGAACGTCAGCGTGTGGCCGCCCGAGCCGCTTGCAAATCCACTGCGCGACTACCTCGAGTCGTTGGACAATTTCCGCGACGTGCCGCCCGATACGCTGATCCTGCCGGCGCACGGTCTGCCGTATCGCGGGCTGCACGCGCGCGTGGCCGAGCTCAAGCAGCATCATGCCGAGCGGCTTGAGCGTCTGGCTCAGGCCATCAAGGAGAAGCCGCTCTCCGCTGTCGACTGTTTTCCGCTGCTGTTCCGCCGGCCGATCGGGCCGAACAATATCGGGCTCGCGACAGGCGAGGCGCTCGCGCACCTGCACTATCTAGAAGCCGGCGGACGTGCGCGCCGCGAACGCGACGCGCACGGCGTTTGGCGCTTCGCGGACTGATCGTCCCCGCGCAACGCCGAGTCTGCAGCATTCGGCCTGGAACGAGCGGTCGCGCCGCGACGTTCGACACCGCAACGATGGAGGATGGCGATGCAGCGGCGCATCCGGCTCACTCAGAATTTGCTCGTCGGCACCGACCAGCCGAGCGAGGCCGACCTGCAGGGCTTTGCAGCGGAGGGCATCAAGTCCGTTGTAGACCTGCGCCGCGACGGCGAGCCGAATCAAGCGCTGCCGCCGGTTGCTGAAGGCCAAGCCGCGCGGCGGTTCGGGCTCGCCTATAAGCACATCCCGGTCGGTACCGACTGGATCGACGAGGACACGCTGGACCTCGTGCATAACGAGCTCGCCCGCCTGCCCGAGCCAATCTACGTGCATTGCGGGTCGGGCAAGCGGTCCGGTCTGCTCGCGCTGGTGCATCGTGCTATCAACGAGGGCCTGACTGGAAACGCGATGACGGCGCGCGCCGAGGAGCTGGGCGTTGCCTTCGGCTCGCCCGAGCTCAGAGACTTCCTGAGGCGCTACGTCGACAAGCGGCAGTCGGCGCGACGCTCCGTACCCGCGCACTGATCGAACGCCGAGCCGGAACTGCGCGCAAGCGTATCCGTTTTATACGGGTTCAGGCTGCCCCTTGGCGCCTGCGCCGGAGAGGTCTATGGCGTCTCGTCCCCAGCCGCAGCCCACGGTCATGGTAGCGCCGGCACCGAACCGGCCGGTCTGGCCAAAGGCTTCGCGCGCCTCGCTGGCCATTCTCGCGACCTTGGCAATCATCTCGGCGCTGCACGTCGCGGCTGAAATCGTCATCCCGATCGTCGCCGCCATCGTGCTTCAGTTCATGGTAGCGCCGGCGATGCGCCAGCTCTGCCGCTGGCACGTGCCGCCGCCGATTAGCGCGGCGATCATCGTCATCGGCCTCGCGACGATGCTGATCGTCGGCATCTATCACCTGACGAGCCCCGCAGCTGAGTGGCTCGACCGCGTGCCCGAGGTTTCGAGCCGCATTCAGGAGAAGCTGCGCGTCGTCCGCGAGCCGGTGGAGCAGGTCGCCAAAGCGTCCGAGCAGGTTGAGCGGGCGACGACCGTCACCGGCGAGGCGACCAACGTCCAGGTGACTCTGCGGCGGCCCGGTCTGCTCGAGCAGCTCGCAGGCGGCGTGCGCAGTCTGCTGTTCGGAATCAGCGTGACGCTCGTCGTGCTTTATTTCCTGCTCGCCACCGGCGAGCTGTTTCGCCTTAAGCTTGTGCGCATCATCCAGCGTTTCGAGGACAAGAAGCGCGCGCTGGTGACGCTTACCGATATCGAGCACCAGGTCTCCGTCTATCTGTCGACGCAGACGCTGATCAACGTCGGACTCGGTACCGCGGTAGCCTTGGTCCTCTGGGGTCTGGGCGTGCCCAATCCGGGCCTGTGGGGCCTGATGGTGGCGATCGCGAACTTCGTTCCGTTCTTCGGATTCATCATTGCGGTCAGCGTGCTGATGGCCGTGTCGGTGCTGTCCTTCGAGTCGCTCTGGTGGGCGCTGGCAGCGCCAGGCGCCTATGCGGCGATCAAGGTCATCGAAGGGAATTTCATCAGCCCCAACATCCTGGGCCGCAGCCTGATCCTCAATCCGCTGGTCATCATCCTGAGCCTCCTGTTCTGGGGCTGGTTGTGGGGGCCCGTGGGCGCGCTGCTCGCCGTCCCGATCCTCGTGATCGCCAAGACCGTATGCGAACATGTCGAGCGGCTGCAGAAGCTCGCCGATTTCATCAGCGGCGAGCGCCAGCGGATCGAGCCGGCCTAGCGCAGAAGCGGCAAAGATCGCCCCGCCGGAACGCAGAGGCGCCGTTACCGTTATGCTTCGGACACCCCTGGGGGCCGCCATGCCCGACAAGCTGCGTTTCCTGACAATCGCCGCGCTGGCTCTGAGCGTCGCCCCGGATGCCGTATTCGCCCTGGCCGGGCCCGGCCCGCGCGTGGCGCAGTCGGGATCGACCGCGCCTGAGGCGCCACCGCCGGACAAGGGCCCGGCTAGCACCAACGAGCCGCCGAAGACCGTCCTCGAAAAGGAGGAGTCGCAAGGCATCCTCGGCAAGACGGTGCGCGACAGCGCCGGCAAGGAGATGGGCCGCATCGTCAACGTCATCGTCGACCGCGCCAGCCAGCCGCGTGCGGTCGTCATCGACTTCGGCGGCTTTCTTGGGGTCGGCAGCCGCAAGATCGCCGTCGACTGGGCGGCACTGCGCATCGGCGCAGACAAGCCGGACCAGATCACGCTCGACCTGTCGCGCGATCAGGTGCGCGCTGCGCCGGAATACAAAGATGGCGCCCCCGTCGTGGTCCTTGGCGCCGCAGGCGCCACGCGGCCGTTGCCTGGAAACGGATCCGAAAAGGCGGAGCCTTAGACCTGTCGGCGCAACGCAAAAGTCGGCGCGGCATCGGTGTGCCGCAGACGCCTGCCGTGCCCGAAACGGAGGTGGCGTCCGCCTCCCGGCGCAGCCTGCGCGGACTCGACTGGTTCAATTTCTTCATCGCCGACGTGCAGACCGGCTTCGGCCCGTTCATTGCCGTGTACCTGACGACGCATGCGTGGACGCAGGTGGAGATCGGCCTCGTCCTGACGGTCGGCGGCATCATCGGCTTGGCCGGGCAGGTGCCCGGCGGTGCCATTATCGACGCAATGCGCGGAAAGCGCCGCGTGGCGGCGTATGCGGTCGGCGGCATCGGGCTCAGCGCGCTCGCAATCGCGGCATGGCCGATCTTCCCCATCGTCCTATTCGCTAAGGTGCTGCACAGCGCCGCGAGCTGCCTCGTCAGCCCTGCAATCGCGGCGATCAGCCTCGGGCTGGTCGGGCGCAGGAAGCTCGGCGAACGGCTCGGACGCAACGCGCGCTTCGCCTCTGTCGGCGCCGGCTTTGCGGCGGCCTTGATGGGCGCGATCGGCTACGAGCTGTCGAACCGCGCCGTGTTCCTTGTCACGGCCGCATTCGCCATTCCCACATTGATCGCGCTGGCGCAGATCAGAGCGGAGGAAATCGATCCCGCCCGCGCCAGCGGCGTATCTCGGATAAGGCCCCCGCCCGAGCCGCAGCGGCGGCTGCGCGTGCTGTTGGAGAACCGGCCGCTGGTAATCTTCGCGGGCTGTCTATTGCTGTTCTACCTCGCGAACGCGGCGATGCTGCCGCTGGTCGCCGGGCTCGTCACCATGCGCGCAAGCGATTCCGCGAGCCTGATGATCGCGGCCTGCATGGTCGTGCCTCAGATCGTCGTGGCAATTATCTCCCCTTGGGTGGGGCGGCAAGCGGATTTGTGGGGTCGCAAGCCCCTGCTGCTCCTAGCCTTCGCCGCCCTCATCGCGCGCGGCGTCGCATTCGCGATGGCGTCGCATCCCTACGCTCTCATCGCCATTCAGATCCTCGACGGCCTGTCGGCCGCCGTGTTCGCGGTGATGCTGCCGCTCGTCGCGGCCGACGTGACGCGCGGCACCGGGCATTTCAACCTAACGCAAGGCGCACTTGGCACTGCCATGGGCGTCGGCGCGTCGCTCAGCACGACGCTCGCCGGGTATCTAGCCGACACGTTCGGCGGGGCCGTGGCGTTTCTCGGACTCGCCGGCATCGCGCTGATGGGCCTGCTCCTGCTCTGGACATCCCTCCCCGAGACAAAGACCGACCTCCCGCTCGATCACCGTTAGAACACGCGGCCGCCTCGCCGCGTGAAAGTGTGCCGCTTGACTCACGACGCATTATATAGCTATATAGTAATATAGCTATATAGTCGATGAGACGTATATGCAGCACACAGAGAATCTCGACTATGTCTTCGCCGCGCTCGCCGATCCGACGCGGCGCGCCATCCTGGCGCGGCTCGCTGGCGGCGAAGCGACGGTCAACGAGCTGGTGGTGCCCTTCGCGCTGAGCCAGCCGACCATCTCGAAGCACCTGAAGGTGCTCGAGCGCGCCGGGCTCGTGTCGCGCGGCCGCAGCGCGCAATTCCGCCCGGTGCGCCTAAATGCAGCACCACTGGCAGAGGCAGCGCAATGGCTTGGCGATTATCGGCGCTTCTGGACGGAGAGCTTTGACCGCCTCGACAGCTACGTGAACGATCTCAAGCGCAAGGAGAAACGTCGTGGGAAAAGACAGAAACGCCGCTGAGCCGGCCACGGACCGCGAGGTCGTCATCACGCGCGAATACGATGCGCCGGCGCGCCTGCTGTTCGAGGCGTGGAGCAAGCCGGAGCACCTGATGAAATGGTTCGGGCCGGTCGGCTGGCCGCTTACGCTATGCGAGGTCGACTTCCGCGTCGGCGGGCGGTGGCGCTTTGCGATGACAGGCTCGAGCGGGATTCAAAACACGCCGTTCGGCGGCACGTATCTGGAGATCGTGCCGAACCGCAAGATCGTGTTCGACAACACGTTCGAGGCGCCCGGCGCCGAGACGATGATCATGACCGTCACCTTCGAGGAAAGCGGCGGCAAGACAAAGGTCACGCTGCACACCCTGTTCGCCTCCGTGGCGATGAAGAACCATCATGTCGGGGCGGGCTTCGTGCAGGGCACCAATTCCGGGTTCGATCAGCTCACCGATGTGGTCGCCGCGATGAAGGCTGAAAGATCGTCCGCGTAAGGCGGGAGTTTAGCCCGTGCCCACGCAGCGGAACGCGCCCGCGCGAGCTACTGCGCGCTCGCTCCAATCATGCGCCGCAGCTCGTCCGCGTGATCGGTGACGTATTTCTGGAAGTGGGTGTCGGCATAGCGGTTTTCGCGCACGTAGCGAAACATCGCGAGAAACGCGAGGGGCCGTAGATATCCCGGCATCTGCGCCACAGCCAGGTCCTTGCCGGAGCGCTTGTTGCTCTCCGCGACCGTCTCCGGGAAATAGAAGGTCGTCGGCGTGAAGACCACGCCCCATTTCCGCGCGAGCTCCTTCTCCGGCAGCACCTGCCCATCGAAATCCGTGACCTCGCGCGAACCGAACAGGTTGAGCTGGACGATCGTGAAGTTCTCACGGACATAGTCGCTGACCGCGGCGACCGCGAAATTGATCTCGTGCATGTCGCGGCAGTAGATGCAGCCGCGCTGTTCCCACATTACTGCGAACCGCTTGCCGGATTCCTGCGCCTCGCGCAGATCGTCGCGCAGGTCGAGCAGGCTGACCAAGAACCACGGCTGCACATGCAGCCCGTCGTCGTTCACCGCAGCGGCGCCACGCTTCGCATCGGCTGCATCCAGCGTGCCGGCTGAAATGACGAGCATCGCAACCGCCACCAGGAATCGAACAAGCATCGATGCTCCTTTCAGAGAAGACAGGTTAGCCGATCCGGCCGAACGCGGGAAAGGTCTCCAGCATCCACTGCCCGATCACCGACATCGAGCCGGCGAAGATCAGCACGCCGGTTGCCACTATGAGACCGCCGGTCGCCAGTTGGACGGCGCGCATCTGCGATCTGAATTTCTTCGAGAGCTCGAAGAACGGCTTCGCCGCGGCAGCTGCCGCGAGAAACGGCAGCCCCATGCCGAGCGCATATGTCCCGAGTAGCGAGACGCCATAGCCGACGGAATCGCCCGCCCCGGCGACCATCAGGATCGTCGCCAGCACGGGACCGACGCACGGGGTCCATCCGAACGCGAAGGCGAGGCCGGTCACATACGCGCCGGCGAGGCCGGCCGGCTGACCGGGTACGTCCGGGCGCGCATCGCGCTGCAGGAACGGGATGCGGATCAGGTCGGCATAGTGCAGCCCGAGGAGAATGATGAGCGCACCGGCGATCTTGCCGAACAGGTCCATGTGCTCGGCTAGGACGCGGCTCACCGCCGTGGCGGTGGCGCCGAGGGCAACGAACACCGTTGCGAAGCCGAGGACGAAGGCGGTAGCAGCAGCGAGGACGCGCCTGCGCACCGCGAGCCCAGCGCCGTCGCGCGTGAGCTCCGCGTAGCTCACGCCGCCGAGAAAGCCGAGATACGCCGGCACGAGCGGCAGTACGCACGGCGAGGCGAAGCTAAGCATGCCGGCGAGAAACGCCCCTGCATAAGAGACGTCGATTGACTCCAAATCTGTGTCCTTTCTTCGCGCCGCCCTCGGCTGCGCTCAATCGACCTTCGGTGCCGCGCCCGTTTCCGGTGTGACATCGAGCACGCGCGCACGGCCGATGATCCGCACTTCGCCGGGCGCGCAGTTCTTCATACACGGAGTCTCCGTCCAGAACGCCCTCTCGGCGGTCTCGCGATCGTCGTCGAAGAACTGCGTCTCGTTCGGCAGTTTGATAGAGGCAAAGTTACGCTCATTGAGCTCGAAATCCTCGTCCTTAATGACATCGTTCAGGAAGAGGACGTAGGCTGTGACGGCATAAAGCTCGTCGTCGGTGAGGGACTGCGCGTTGCCGAACGGCATGGCGCGGCGGATGTAGTCCATCACCGTCGAGGCATACGGCCAGTAGGAGCCGATCGTCCTGACCGGATCGTGGCTCGCGAGCGAGCCGGCGCCGCCGGCGAGCAGCGGCCAGCGGCCGGCGCTCTCGCCGAACTCGCCATGGCAGGCGGCGCAGCGTTCGTTGTAGATCGCCTCGCCCTCGCGCACTGTGCCCTTGCCGGCCGGCAGACCGTGCCCGTCGGGCCGGATGTCGATGTCCCAGCCGGCAATCTCCTCCGGCCTCGCCTCGCGGCCCACGCCGAACTTCGCCGCTTTCGGCTTCGCAGCCGCGGCGGCAGCCGGCTTCTGGCTCGTTTGCGCCGCGACCAATGTGGCGCCCCCGACCAAGGCGGCGGCCACGATGGCCGCAGCGGCGGCCTTAAGCGATCTCGACATTCTCCACCTCGCCGTTCGGCCGCACGTGCCACGTCTGGATGCCGTTGTTGTGGTAGATGGAATTGACGCCGCGATGCTTGCGCAGCGCCGCCTTGGTCGGCTGTACGTAGCCGGTGTCGTCCATCGCGCGCGACTGCAGGAACATCTCCTGGCCGTTCCAGGCGAAGTCGACATAGAAGCGCGTCAGCGCCTTCGGCAGGACCGGCCCGTCGAGGCGCGCCGCCGACCAGTTGCGGCCGCCGTCGACCGACACATCGACCCGCTTGATGGCGCCGCGTCCGGACCAGGCGATGCCGGAGATCACGTTCTGCCCCTTGTGCTTGAGCGGCGCCTGCGGGCTCGGGCTGGTGACGACGGACTTAGCGTCCATCACGAAGGTGAAGCGGCGCGCCGTGCCGTTCTCGAGCAGGTCGGTGTACTTCGACGTCTCCTCGCGCGCATGCCAGGGCTGGTCGCCGACCTCGATGCGACGGATCCACTTGATCCATAGATTGGCCTCCCAGCCCGGTACGACCAACCGTGCGGGATAGCCGTTCTCCTCCCGCAGCGCCTCGCCGTTCATCTTGAACGCGATCAGGCAGTCGTCGAGCGCCTTGCTCAGCGGAATGGAGCGGTTCATCGCGGCAGCGTCGCCGCCCTCGACCATGATCCATTTCGCATTTGACCGCAGCCCGGCCTCCTCAAGGATGATCCGGAGTGGCACGCCCGTGTACATGACGCAGTGGACCATGCCATGCGTGAACTGGGCCCCATTGAGCTGCGCGCCGCGCCATTCCATGCCGGAATTGGCAGCGCATTCGCAGAAATAGATGCGGTTGACGCGCGGCATGCGCTTGACGTCGTCGAGCGTCAGGATCAGCGGCTTGTCCACCAGCCCGTTGATCATGAGCTGCCAGTCCGCGGGATCGACCTGCGCGATGCCGGCGTGGTGGCGTTCGAAGCACAGCCCGTTGGGCGTGATGATGCCGTCGAGCTCGTGGATCGGCGTGAAGTTGACCGAGCTCTCGCGCGAGGCGGTGAGCCACTCGACGTCGCGCTTCACCACATGCGCCTCGAACGGAGAAGGCTTGCCGTAGGGCCGCGACGCGACACCTTCGCCGAGCTGGCGCGTCCAATCGGGCACGTTCGGCGCCTGGT
>DATAAP010000340.1:0-2040 GCA_036260035.1 Alphaproteobacteria bacterium
GGCGCGGAGTGTTGAGGCAGCCCGGCCTGATCGACCGGCACCGGCGCGATGTCGCCGCCCGGCTTGAACACGCCGGCGAGGCGCTGGAAGAAGTTGCCGGTGTCGTGCAGATCGCACGTCTCGGCCGGCTCCGTGCCTTTCACGAAATATTCGAGATAGGCCATCGAGCGGACCTGCAGCTCGCCGCTGTTGCTCAGCACTTCGACGTGGCTGCAGCCATCGACGGGACGCTTGCCCGACATGCGGCAGATGTCGACGCCGACTACGTCTTTCGGGCGCTGGAGCCAGGTGGCCTTGTCGCCCTTCGTTGCCGCCTTCATGAACTCTGCCCACACCGGCACCGCGATTTCGCCGCCGTAGCCGTTGGCCACGATCGTCTGCGGCTGATCGAAGCCGAGCCACACGCCCGCCACGAGCTTCGGCGTGAAGCCGACGAACCACGCGTCGACGTAATCGTTGGTCGTGCCGGTCTTGCCCGCAGCCGGCAGATTGAAGCCGTTGGCGCGCGCGCGATAGGCCGTGCCCGCGTTGATCACGTCGGTCAGCATGTTGGCGACGATGAACGCGGTGTTCTCGCTGAAGGCGCGGGTCATTTCCGGCTTTTCTTCCGCGAGCACGGCGCCCGTTTCGTCGACGATCTTGCGGATCAGGATCGGCTTGGGCGCTTCGCCGCCGTTGGCGAACGTGGCGAAGCCCGCGGTCAGCGACTGCAGCGTCACTTCAGCGGCGCCGAGCGCGAGCGATGGCACCTGCGGCATCTGCCCCATGTGCAGCTTGTTCAGATAGTCGACCGTCTGACGCAGGCCGACCGTGTTCAGCATGCGCACGGCGGCGCGATTGCTCGACGTGCGGAGCGCCGTCCGCATCGTCATGGCCCCAGCCGACGAGTGCTCGTCCTCGGGCATCCAGCCGCCCTGCGGCGTGTCGACCGGCGAGTCGAGGTCGGTGATCATCGTGCCGGCGCTGATCCCCGATTCGATGGCCGATGCGTAGACGAACGGCTTGAACGCGGAGCCGGGCTGACGCCGTGCCTGCGTCGCGCGATTGAATCGGCTCTCCTTGAAGTTGCGGCCGCCGACCATCACGCGGACCTCGCCGGTCTTCGGGTCCATCGCGACGAACGCGCCCTGCAGATAGTCGAAGCGCTTCTGCTTGATCAGCTCGGCGCGGGTCGGATGCTTGTAGCCCTTGCGCGCCTCGATCTTCGCGATCGTCTCTTCGAGCGCCTGTTCGGCCGCGACCTGCATGTCGGGATCGATCGTAGTGTAGACCTTCAGGCCGCCTTCGCCCACGCGCGTCCAGCCGAAGCGCTCGACGAGCTCGCGGCGGATTTGTTCCTTGAAGTACTGGCCGTAGCCTTCGTCGCGCTGGATGCCGTTTTCGAGGTGGACCTTGGTGGCGCGGGCGCGTTCGAAGCCGGCGCGATCGATCACCTTGTTCTCGAGCATCGCCTGGAGCACCTGCGCGCGGCGCGCGACGGCCTTGTCCAGGTTGATGGTCGGCGCGTAGTTCGACGGCGACTGGATGACGCCGGCGATCATCGCGGCCTCTTCGACCGACAGGTCCATCGCGCTCTTGTTGAAGAAGCCGCGCGCGGCCGCTTCGACGCCGTGATAGCCGTCGCCGAGATAAACCTTGTTCAAATAGAACTCGAGGATCTGTTCCTTCGGGTAGGTGCGTTCGATAAGAGCAGCGAGGATCGCTTCCTTCAACTTGCGCGTGTAGCTCTGGTCGCGCAGTGAAATTCTTTCCGGAAAGCTGAGACGCGCGAGTTGCTGCGTGATCGTGCTCGCCCCCTGCCAGACCTTGCCCCTGCGGAAGTTGGCGAAGGCGGCGCCGAAGATGCGCCAGACGTCGACGCCGGCATGATGGAAGAAGCGTTGGTCCTCGATCGAGAGGACCGCCTTGATCATGTTGGGCGACATCCGGGACAGCGGCACTTCGATGCGCTGTTCCTTGAATATCGTGAAGACAGGCCGATCGTGACGATCGTAGAGCACGGTCGCCTGCGACATGTTGCCCAGGCCGCGCAGCTCCTGC
>DATAAP010000341.1:0-4212 GCA_036260035.1 Alphaproteobacteria bacterium
CTGTCCAACACCGTGCGGATCGCGCTGACCGGCGCGGCAGCCTCGCTCGCCCGCGAGGTGATCGAGCATGGCGTCACGGTGAACAACATCCTGCCCGGCCTGATGGACACGGGCGCGCTGCAGCGCGTGTTCAAGGACCGCTCGCGCCGCCAGGGCATCTCCGAGGCCGAGGTGAAGGCGCAGATGGTGGCATCGGTGCCGGCCAAGCGTCTCGGCACCGCCGAGGATTTCGGCCCGCTCTGTGCGTTCCTGTGTTCGCGCCAGGCCGGCTACATCACCGGCCAGAACATCTGCGTCGACGGCGGACTGGTGAAGTCGCTGATCTGAAGCGCCGCGCAGCCTTCGTTCGACTTCCTACTCGTGCCCCAGGAATCGGCCGGCGCGCCGTTCGCCTGCATACTTCATGAGTGCGGCGAAGCGGTAGAGGCCGTGGACGAACTTGCCATACGGCATGCTGAGGAAGAGCGCGAGCACGAAGGCGAGGTGGATGGCGAGCAGGACGCCCATCGCGCCCGTCCCGCGCAGCACCAACAGCAGCAGCCCGGTCAGGCTGGTGAGGAAGAGCATGACGAGGAAGGCCGCATCCATGCCGAAGCGCTCGCCGGCCGCGATATCGGGATCGCGTCGCCACTTCGCCGCGAGCAGACCGGCCGGGCCGACGAGGAGGCCGAGGCCGCCGATCGTGCCGAGCACGACCGGCGCGCTGTACCACGCATACGGCGCTTCCCAGCCGAGCCCATAATGCATGAGCGTCGCGACGACCGTCGCAGCGAAGCAGAGCAGAAAGCCGTAGAAGGTGAAGTGATGGTAGAGCCGACGGCTGTCGGTGGGGCGCTCATCCTCGTTCATGCAGCCGCCGGCGCCGCCCTCCAGGTAGCGCAGCCGTCCCGCATCGGCCGCAGCACGCCACAGTGAGGCCGCATCCGCCGGGACCGGGACGGAGTCCTGCGCCTCCTTCCAGAACGCGCGCACGCTAAGCGCCAGTGCAACGATGACATAGAGGGCGACGGCGCCGAACAGGCCCGCCATCAGATTGTGCGGCATAAGGGCGTAGAAAGCGCCGGGTCCCACATGCGTGCCGAACAGCACGCCCGGGTCGCTCACCGCCATGAAGCCCAGCAGGAAGCCCGCGAGGCTGAGCGCGGTGAGCAGCGCGATCGCCAGGCCGTTCCGCTCGAAGACGGCGGACAGAGCGCTGGGCCATGCGTAGCGCTTGTACGTCTCGATCCGCAGCCGGGCGAATGTCTCCGGGACGTTGACGGCGAACTCGTGCGGTGGCGCGTACTGGCAGTCATAGTAGCACGCGCCGCACTGGTGGCACAGATTGGCGAGATAGTTGAGGTCGCCCGCGGTGAAGGTGCGGCGCATCTCCATCGCCGGAAAGACGGCGCAGAGCCCCTCGCAGTAGCGGCACGCATTGCAGACCGTCATCACGCGGTCCGCCTCGCGGAGGATCTCAGCCGAGTGCACGCGCCGCCTCCCGACCCGCGATGCGGCCGAACACGGCGCCGATGGTCATGCCGATGCCGGCCGCGTAGCCCTTGCCGAGCACGTTGCCGGCCATGATCTCGCCCGCCGCGAACATGTTGGCGGCACGCCTCCCGTCGGCCATGACGATGCGCGCTTCGCGATCCACCTTCGTGCCGAGATAAGTGAAGGTGATGCCCGGCCGCACCGGGTAGGCGTAGAAGGGCGGCGTCTCGATCCGCCGCGCCCAGTGGCTCTTGGGCGGCGTCAGCCCTTCCGTGCGGCAATCGTCCAGTATCGTATGGTCGAACGTGCCCGGACGCACCGCCGCGTTGAAATCGGCCACTGTCTTGTCGAGCGCATGGGGATCGAGGCCGAGCTTTGCTGCAAGCTCACGCACGGTCGGCGCCTGGATGGCCGGGAAGGCCGAGGGCATGAACAGCGTCGACGCGCTGTGGTCGAAGACGATGTAGGCGATCTGGTCCGGCTGGCCGGCCACGAGCCGGCCCCATACGGCATAGCGCTTGGGCCAGAGATCCTCGCCTTCGTCGTAGAAGCGCTGCGCGTGCTTGTTGACGACGATGCCGAACACGACGCAGTCGAGGCGCGTGATGATGCCGCCATCGAACTTGGGCGCGCGGGCGTCTATCGCCACGGCGTGACACTGCGTCGGGTCGCCGACCGGTTGCGCGCCGCGGTCGAGCAGCAGCTTCAGCAACGTGCCGCGATTGTATGGTGTGCCGCGGATCAGGAAGTTGTCGGCGGGCGGGCCCCAGTACTGCTTCAGCCAGTTGATGTTCGCCTCGAAACCGCCGGCCGCGGCGACCATCGTCGCCGCCTGCACGACAGCCGTGCCGTGCGGCCGCTTCACCGTCGCCGAGAGGAACGTGCCGTCCCGGATGTCGAGATCGATCACCTCGGCATCGTAGGCGACCGCCACGCCAAGCCCCTCGGCGGTCTGATAGAGCGTGTTGAGCATCGCGCGGCCGCCGCCGAGGAAGAATGAATTGGTCCGCCCGAGGCTGAGCGTGCCGCCGAGCGAGGGCTGGAAGCGCACGCCTTGCTCGGCGATCCAGGTCAGCATCTCCTTGGATTCGCGGATCATGTGCTTGGCCAGTTGCTCGTCGGTCTGGCCGCCGGTCACCGCGAGCAGGTCCTTCCAGAACTCCTCCTCGGTGTAAGGCCCTGTGAGTGTCTCGGTGGCGCTGTCATGGGCACAACGCATGTTGCGCGTGTGGCGCGTGTTGCCACCGCGATAGAATTTCGGCGCCGCTTCCAGCACCAGCACCGACCGCCCGGCCCGCCGCGCCGCGATCGCCGCGCACAAGGCGGCGTTGCCGCCGCCGATCACCAGCACGTCGTAGCGCCCGCTCAACAGCCGGTCTGTTTCCGCAGCGTGTTCGAGGCTGGTCAAAGGCGCGGCCATCGCATTCAACGGTCGAGTTGTTGATCAGCCACAAGGGCACTGCAACGCCGCTGAGAGATCTGCTTAACCCGGGGAGATTGCCAAGGCTCCCGAATTTACGGGGCGTTTGATGGTGCCGCCGAAGTGAATTGAACACTCGACCCCGTCCTTACCAAGGACGTGCTCTACCACTGAGCTACGGCGGCGCCGAAGAGGCGCGGAAAATGCCATAGGCGGCGGCTTTGCGCAACCCGCGCCTGATCGGGCTTAAGCGGCTGATGCGCCGTAATAAAGCGTCACCGTGTGGCGCGCTTCGGCAAAGAAGAGCCAGCGTTCGGCGAGGACGCCGGCCATGGTGCTGAGGACGGCGAGCACGCTGGCCAGGGTGGCGAGCGGGCCGGGCAGGAGGGCGGCGAACAGGGTCAGCAGCAGCGGGGCGGCGAAGCCGAGCGCCAGCGCAATCCGCCGCAGCTTAAGCGCATGCTTGCGGGCGACGACAAACCCCATCTCACGCAGCAGGTAGTTCTGCTCGGTGTGCGGCCGGTCCAGTGTGCGCACCTTGCCGCGCCCGAACAGGCCGATCGCCGTTTCGGGCGTCGAGTGTGCAGCGGTGGTGTCGATGAATCGCCAGTAGCGCTCCTTGAGCCAGGTCGACAGCGCGATCGCCAGTAGCGCCAGGATGGCGACACCGGGGCTGGGCTGCCCCCAGAGGTGCAGCAGCGCATTCAGCCACAAGGCGCCGGTCATCAGCGCGAGCGCGAGATAGACCGGCACAACGTGATCGTTGTGCCACTGGTGGATTGGCTTCAGCGAGGCATAGATCATGCCGGTACAGTAGACCGTGACCGCTGCAAGGGCGGCCGCGAGAACCCCGCACAGCGCGAACACGCCATCGGTGCGCCCGAGAAACACCCAGCCGATTCCGAACAATCCGGCGGGCGCGTAGGTGAGCAGCGCCGCAACACCTTCGCGCGACAGCCAGGACGAGCGCCACTGCGAGACCGCGCGCCACGCCCGCTCGGGATGGCCGAGATGCACGGTCGAGGACAGCAGGCCGGCTGTGATCAGCGCTAGGGCAAGACCCATGGTCACCAAGGCGAACCAGCCTTGTGGCAGCAGGCCGAAGGGCGCGAGCAGCCCGCACAGCGCCAGCAGGCCGTAGCCCGCGCCTGAGGCGGTGGTGAAGAGGATGACCGAGAGCGCGGGATGCATGGCTCAGCGCGACAGCACGCGGTCGATCCAGCGCAGCACCGGATGCACGTCGCCGCTGGCGTCCGGCAGCTCGGTCACGGTGCTTGCCGGCTTGCGCCGCGGCGGCAGGTAGCGGTTGACCGGCTTGT
>DATAAP010000342.1:0-12914 GCA_036260035.1 Alphaproteobacteria bacterium
CCGCGAACTCCAAGATCACACCGGGCAAGGAATGGCCGGCGCCCGCCGGTGCGACGCGGCTCAAGACCTTCAAAATCTATCGCTGGGACCCGGATTCGGGCGCCAATCCGCGAATCGACACGTTTCAGGTCGATCTCGACAAATGCGGGCCGATGGTTCTCGACGCGATCATCAAGATCAAGAACGAGATCGATCCCACGCTGACCTTCCGCCGCTCCTGCCGCGAGGGCGTGTGCGGCTCCTGCGCCATGAACATCCAGGGCACCAACACGCTCGCCTGCACCAAGGCGATCGAGGATTGCGACGGCGAGGTGCGCATCTACCCGCTGCCGCACATGGCGGTCATCAAGGACCTCGTGCCCGATCTCAGCCAGGCCTTCGCGCAGCTCCACCTGATCGAGCCGTGGCTGAAGAGCGACACGCCGCCGCCGGATCGCGAGCGCCTGCAGACGCCGGAAGACCGCGCGAAGCTCGACGGCATGTGGGAGTGCATCCTGTGCTTCTGCTGCACCACCAGCTGCCCGAGCTACTGGTGGAACGGCGACCGCTATCTCGGGCCGGCGGTGCTGCTGCAGGCCTATCGCTGGATAGCTGACACCCGCGACGAGAGGACCGGCGACCGGCTCGACGCCCTCGAGGACCCGTTCCGGCTCTACCGCTGCCACACGATCATGAACTGCACGAAGACTTGCCCGAAGGGCCTCAACCCTGCGAAGGCGATCGGCGAGATCAAGAAGCTGATGGTGGCGCGGCGCTGACCGCCGCGCGGCGGGTCGCATCAGGCACAGCCCTTGCAGCGTGATGGCAGGACATGCCATCGCCGCGGGGGTGAATATGACGATTCAAGGAATTGCGGGATTGGGTCAGGGGCCCGCCGGAGCCAGCATCGGGCAGTCCGGCAAGTCCGGCTCGGAAAAATTTGCCGATGCGTTGTTCGCCGCGCGTTCCGCCGCCGACGCTAAGGTGCGCGTCGTCGAAGTCGGGCTGGCGCAGTATGCGCGCGAACAGCATGAGCTCAAGAAGCTCATGCGCGTGCTGAACGCAGTGCGCGCCGATTCGCCTGAGGACATCCGTCAGCAGCTCGACAGGAGCATGGAGGGGTTCAAGCAGAACCCGCCGAAGACTGTGGACGAGGCTTTGAGGCGGATCGAGACGTTCGTCGAGGCTATTCCCTTGGATGCGCCGGACCATCTGAAGGAGCGCATGCAGGTCGTGTTCCGCAAGATCAAGGATCTGATGGCGCAGGCCAACGCGGAAGAGGAGGAGCAGCTGGAGAAGCTTCGGCGTTCCGGCTATCTCGTCGTTCGGACCATAGGATAGGCTGGCCCGGCAGCGCGTCAGGACGCTAGGTTGGGCGCTCGAGTCCGCGTTGAGGCCCATATGTTCCGCATCCTGTTCTTTGCGCTGGTCGTCTCTGGTGCGCCTGCCTTTGCGCTCGACCTGCAGGGCCATCGCGGCGCGCGCGGGCTGGCGCCGGAGAACACGCTGCCGGCCTTCGCCGCCGCCCTTACGATAGGCGTCGGCACGCTCGAATTCGACACCGCGGTGACGAAGGACGGGGTCGTGATCATCGCGCATGACCGCAGGCTGAACCCCGAGATCACCAAGGGGCCGGACGGCCGCTACCTGACCGCGCCGACGCCCGCAATTAGCGCACTGACGCTTGCCGAAGCGAAGCGCTACGATGTCGGCGCGATCGATCCGGAGTCCCGCTACGCCAAAACCTTTGCCGGTCAGCGCTCGGTGCCCGGCACCTCGATGCCGACGCTCGGTGAGGTCGCGGCCCTGGTCCGCCGCAGCGGCAATACGGCAGTGCGGTTCAACGTCGAGACCAAGCTCTCGCCGCTGGCACCCGACGAGACGCTCGATCCTGAAGCGTTTGCGACCACATTGGTGGCAGCATTGCGCAGTGAAGGGCTCGCCGCCCGCGCGACGATCCAGTCCTTCGACTGGCGCACGCTGAAGGTCGTGCAGCGCATCGCGCCGGAAATTCAAACATCGTGCCTGACCATCGCCCGCGGCAATAACGACAACGTGCAGGTCGGCCGGGAAGGGAAGTCGCCATGGCTTGCCGGACTCGACGTCGACGACTTTGGCGGCTCGGTGCCGCGCGTCGTCAAGGCCGCCGGCTGCGCGGTCTGGTCGCCTTTCTTCCGCGACGTGACGCCGCAAGCGATGGCGGAGGCCAAGGCAAACGGGCTGACCGTCGCCGTCTGGACCGTGAACGACCGTGACGACATGCTGCGCATGATCGAGATGGGCGCCGACGCGATCATCACTGATTATCCGGACCGGCTGCGCGGCGTGATGGCGGAAAAGGGTCTGACCTTGCCGCCGGCAGCACCGGTCATGCCATAGCAGGATACACTGCCCAAAATTTGGCCTTGCTCCCGGCGCGGCGATCCATCACACAGGCGCAGTCGCTGCATCAAGAGGAACACGCATGCGTTTTGACCGAGTCTCCGCCTTCAGCCCTTATATGCTCAGCGTTCTGCGCATCATGTCCGGCCTGATCTTCATGGCGCATGGCACGCAGAAGCTGCTGAACTTTCCGCCGCTGACGCGCCCAGTGGATCTGACCTCGATGAGCGGCATCGCCGGGTTCTTCGAACTGATCGGCGGCGCCTTGATCGTGCTCGGTCTGTTCACGCGGCCCGCGGCTTTCCTGTGTTCGGGCGTGATGGCGGTGGCCTATTTCTACGCGCACGCGCCGCGCAGTTTTTATCCCGTGCTCAACGGCGGCGACGCCGCTATCCTCTACTGCTTCGTGTTCCTCTATATCTTCTTTGCCGGCGCCGGACCGATCAGCCTCGACGCGATGCGGCGGCGCTAAGCCGAACGCAAGGGACGGAACGAGGGCGCCGCTCTCCAGTTATCACGCGAGACTCGCGAGAGGCTCGCGCATGGCCCTCTGCTGCGCGCGCAATGGGAATACGCGCGCCGCCAATGCCGTGCTTGCCCTGCTCGCCCTGTGCTGTGTCGCGATGTCGAATCTCGTGACGCGGGACTAGGTGCTGATACGCGCCGTGCGGTCGGCGCGCGGGCGCTCGCCCTGCGAAATGTCCGTCTTCAGCCGCGCCAAGTCATCGGGCGGGAGGACGCCTGCGAGGCTATCCCATATCTGCTCGTTGGGCAGCGCGCCTCCGCGCATGACATTGCCGACATACGTTGCGCGCTCCTGCCGGGTCAGTGCAGGAGCCTGATTCCGCAGATCGTGCAGCTGGTCGGCAACGCTCCGGGACGCGACAAACGCCTGGATAACCGCGAAGATCTCCTGATCGGAGCAGGTCCTCCAGAGTGCGGGCATGGCCAGGGTTTCCTCGGCATCGAGATGGGCCAGATACGCCGAGAGCATCCGGCACCACACCATATAAAGCTCTGCGCCCCTCGTAGCTGGCTCTTCCTCCGGCAGTCCGCGCGGACGAAGCCGGCCGTCCAGATCGGAAAGCGCCGCCTCGATCGCGTGATGCTCGCGCTCCAGCGCGGCGGCAATCTCAGGCGCGCGCGAGTGCAGGAGCGGGTGGATGTACTTCTCCTCGTTGTCGGCGTGCTTGCGCAACTCCTCCGCCGCGCTGCGCAGCTGTCTCTCGATTGCCGAAGACGCAGCCGCCTCGCTGAAATCGGTCCGCCCGAGCTCCATGGCAAGTTCGAAAAGAAGCGCGCGCTGCCCTTTGTGAACGTTGCGGTACAAGTCTATCCTCGTCATCCTGACGCTGCCTTCTGAAATATGGTTACATGTTGTCAAAATGACAGCATATTGTCAATATAAATGAGCGCTAAGCCTACGCACGACCCTTATGCCCTCCTTGTCGCCGAGGTTTATCACGCCGCGGGCGAAATGCGCCGCGCGGGCGAGGCGATCGCCGCCATAGCAGGACAGACGCAGGCCCGCTGGCAGCTGATGTCGGCGGTGTCGGAGGGGCAATGGACCGTCGCCGATGCTGCCCGCCAGCTCGGCGTCAGTCGTCAAGGTGTCCAGCGGATCGCCGACGAGCTGGTCGCAGAAGGCCTTGCCGCCTATGTGCCCAATCCGCGGCACCAGCGCTCACCCCTTCTCCAACTGACCGATGCTGGACGGGACGCTCTCGCAAAGATCACCGCAGCGGCGCGCCGCTCGAACCAGAGAATGGCGCGCGTCATTCCCGTCGAGCAGCTGAGCCAAACGCGCGATGTGCTGCGCCGCATCATTGCGGTGCTCCAGGGCTCCTGAACGCGCAGCCGCCTCAGATGTGAATCGGCCGGCCGTCCACAGCGAGCGCGGCTTCTTTGACCGCCTCGTTGAGCGTCGGATGCGCATGGCAGGTGCGCGCGATGTCCTCCGCCGACGCGCCGAACTCCATGGCGAGGCCGAGCTCCGCGATCATCGTGCCCGCCTCGGGGCCGATGATATGCACGCCAAGCACGCGGTCGGTCTTCTTGTCCGCGAGCACCTTCACGAAGCCGTCGGTCGAGGCCACTGCGCGCGCGCGGCCGTTCGCGGTGAACGGGAACTTGCCGGCGCGATATTCGATACCTTCCTGCTTGAGCTGCTCCTCGGTCTTGCCGACCGACGCAACCTCCGGCCAGGTGTAGACCACGCCCGGAATCGCCTCGTAGTTCACGTGGCCGGCCTGCCCGGCTAGGATCTCGGCGACGGCGACACCTTCGTCTTCGGCCTTGTGCGCCAGCATCGGCCCGGCGATCACGTCGCCGATCGCATATATGCCTTTCACATTCGTCGCGAAATGCGCGTCGGTCTTGATGCGTCCGCGCTCGTCGAGTGCTACGCCCGCCTCCTTGAGCCCGAGCCCATCGACATAGGGACGGCGGCCGATCGCCAGCAGCACGACATCGACCGTCATCGTTTCGGCGGCACCGCCCTTCGCCGGCTCCAAGGTAACGTCGACGCCCTTGTTGGTAGGCTTGGCGCCGGTCACCTTGGTGCCGAGCTTGAAAGCCATGCCCTGCTTGCCGAGGATGCGCTGCATCTGCTTGGAGACCTCGCCGTCCATGCCGGGCAAGATTCGGTCGAGGAATTCGACGACGGTGACTTTCGCGCCCAGGCGCTGCCACACCGAACCCATCTCAAGCCCGATATAGCCGCCGCCGATCACGATCATCTGCTTCGGCACTTCCGGCAGCGCCAGCGCGCCGGTCGACGACACAATGCGCTGCTCGTCCACCGTCACACCTGGTAATGGCATGGCGTCGGAGCCGGTGGCGATCACGATGTTCTTCGTCGCGAGCGTGGAGCTGCCGCCGCCATTGAGCGCAACCTCCACCTTGCCGGCACCTGCAACGCGCGCAGCGCCCTTGATCCAGTCGACCTTGTTCTTCTTGAACAGGAAGGCGACGCCGTTGACGTTGTCTCCGACGACCTTGTCCTTGTGGCCCATCATCGCCTTGAGGTCGAGTTCGACCTTGCCGACCTTGACGCCGAACGTGCCGAGTCCGTGATTCGCTTCCTCGAACTTCTCGGAGGCCTTCAGCAGCGCCTTGGAAGGGATGCAGCCGACATTGAGGCAGGTGCCGCCGAGCGTGTCCCGTTTCTCGACGCAGGCGACCTTCATGCCGAGCTGTGCGGCGCGGATGGCGCAGACATAGCCGCCCGGCCCGCTGCCGATGACGACGAGATCGTAAGTGTCGGCCATGATTACCCTTCCTTCGACAAAGCGCGGCGGACCATGCCGCAGAAGCGGGTTCCCGGCAAGGGGCCGATCGTCGCAACTGCCCTTCGGCTGTTCGATGGCTGTGGATTGACCTAAAATCGTGCATTGCCCTTAGAGGACATGCGTGAAATGACCGGCCGCTTTCGCCATTGGGTCTATGTGGCCTTCTTCGTCGTTGCGTTCCTTTTTCAGGAACGGGCCCAAGCGGCTCCGAATGATCCAGATGCATATACAGAGCACGTTGCGAAGCTGTTCGCGGACGCGGCGCCAGATCTGACTATTGCCGTAACCGGTCGCCTGACGCTTTCTATCAAGGCGCCTGACGCTGAGAGAGACATGCAGGCAGCCTTGGACCGCGTTTGGGAATACTGCCGTCGGAATCAGGCGCAGTGCGACAATGCCACCGAGACGTATGTGAGAAATTCCCTTGGAATGATGAGGGAGCTTCAGCAGCCAGTCGAACGGAGTATGCTCAGGGTCGTCGTCCGAACGGCACCGTATGTCGAACAAATTCGGAAAACGTTCTCTGCAGACCAGAAGCCGAATTCACAGATAGTTGCGGCGCCTCTTGCGGCGGATCTTTGGATTGTTTGCGTTGCCGACTTTCCAAACTCTGTCCGGTTTATCAACCGCGGTGACCTCGTGAAGCTCGGATTGCGAGAGCAGGAGGTGCTCGCGTTAGGTCGAGAGAATGTGAGCGCGGCTCTGCGGCCTCTCGGCATCGTCGCTAAGGATTTACCGGCAAACGGAATCGGCTACATCGAAGGCGACGACTATGAATCCAGCCGAATCCTTCTGCATGAAGAGTGGGCGCAGCTCGCTGGCAAAATGGCTGGCGACCTGATCGTCGCCGTACCGGGCAGTGGCCTAATCCTATACGGCGACGCTGGCCGAGCCGAAACTCCTCGCGCCCTGGCTGAGTTGGCTCGGCACATGTTGACCAGGAGTCAGCGACCGATCTCTGCAACGGTGCTCAAATGGAGGCCAGCAGGCTGGGAGCCCCTGTCCCCTTTGCGGTGATGGAGATGATCGCACTCATCTAATTGTCATGACCAACCAGCCAAGATCATCGCACCGCAAACCGGAGCTCCGCCGCTCATATCTTTTCCTGCCGGCCACCGATCAAGCAGCGCTCGCGGCCGGTCCGCGCAGCGGCGCCGATGTGCTGATCCAGGAATTCGAGGATTTCACGCCGCCGCAGCGCCTGCCCGAAGCGCGAGAGATCGCGCCCGGCGTGCTGGCGGGCTGGCGGCAGGTGGACGTCGTCGCGGCTGTCCGGATCAATCCGCTCGACAAGGGCGGAGATGCCGATCTCGCCGCGGCGATGCGCGGCGCGCCTGACGTCGTGGCGCTGCCGAAAGTCGCCGATCCGGCGCATGTCGTGGCGCTGGACCACGCGATCGCTCGCTTGGAAAAGGAATATGGCCTGTCGCCCGGTCGCACCGAGATCCTGCCGAATGTCGAGCTCGCGCGCGGGCTGATCCAGACTTATGCGATCGCCACGGCGAGTCCGCGCGTGACGGCCTGCCTTGTCGCATCGGAGGACATGGCTGCCGACCTCGGCGCCGAGCGCAGCCGCGACGGGACCGAGCTGCTTTACGTCCGCCAGCGCTTCCTGGTGGAATGCGTCGCCGCCGGCGTGGTTGCTGTCGATGCGCCGTACACGTTCTCGGATGACGCGGGCTGCGAGGCCGAGGCGTGCTTCGCCCGCCGGCTCGGCTATCGCGCCAAGAGCTGCGTCGCGCCGTCCCACGTGACACTCATCAATCGCGTGCTGACGCCGTCGGCCGAGGAGGTCGCCAAGGCCGAGCGTCTGATCGCAGCCTTCGAGGCGGCACGGGCGAAAGGCGCCGAGCGGGCCGACGTGGACGGCAACCTCGTCGAGGTGCCGAGCTATCTGAATGCCAAGCGGCTGGTGGCGCGTGCCGCGGCGCTGGCGCAAGCCGGAGAAGACCGATGAACGCAATCAATCTCGACCAGAAATTCGCGAAATTCACCGACCATTGGTCGCCGAAGATCATCACCCAGCTCAACGATCTGCACATCAAAGCCGTGAAGGTGAAAGGCGAATTCGTCTGGCACAGGCACGTCGAGACAGACGAGTTCTTCTACGTGCACAAGGGCGTCCTGACCATCCGCCTGCGCGACCGCGAAGTGGTGCTGCATCCGGGCGAGATGTTCGTCGTGCCCAAGGGCGTCGAACACATGCCCGTGGCGAGCGAGGAATGCGAGATGCTGCTGATCGAGCCCGCCGGCACCGTCAATACCGGCGATGCGGGTGGAGAGAAGACCGCATTGAACGAGCCGTGGATCTGAACGTCGGCTAGTCCGGCGCGGCTCACATATCCAGGACCAGCCGCTGCGGGTCCTCGATGCATTCCTTCACGCGCACCAGGAAGGTCACCGCCTCGCGGCCGTCGACGAGCCGGTGGTCGTAGGATAGGGCCAAATACATCATCGGGCGCACCTCGACCTTGTCGCCAATGGCGACCGGACGCGGCTGGATCTTGTGCATGCCGAGAATGCCGGACTGCGGCGGGTTGAGGATCGGCGTCGACATCAGCGAACCGAAGATGCCGCCGTTGGAGATGGTGAACGTGCCCCCCGACAGCTCCTCGATCGACAGCTTGCCGTCGCGCGCCTTCCTGCCGAGCTCGGCGATCGACTTCTCGATGTCGGCAAGGCTCATGGCATCGGCGTCGCGGACCACGGGCACGACGAGGCCCTGCGGCGCCGATACGGCAACGCCGATGTCGTAGTGGTTCTTGTAGATGATGTCGTCGCCGTCGATTTCCGCGTTGACGCCCGGCAGCTCCTTGAGCGCCACGATGCAGGCCTTCACAAAGAAGGACATGAAGCCGAGCTTCACGCCGTGCTTCTTCTCGAAGCTCTCCTTGTAGCGCTCGCGCAGCGCCATCACCGCGCTCATGTCGCATTCGTTGAACGTGGTGAGCATCGCCGCGGTGTTCTGCGCCTCCTTAAGGCGCTCGGCGATGCGCTTGCGCAGGCGCGTCATCTTCACGCGCTCTTCGCGCTCGCCGAGGTCGCGCGGAGGTCGTGGCGCCTGGGCCGGCTGCGGCGTCGCCGGCTTGCTCTGCAGGGCGGCAAGCACGTCGCCCTTGGTGATGCGGCCGTCCTTGCCGCTGCCGGTCGCGGGCGTCACACCGCTCTCGGCCATCAGCTTGCGTGCGGCAGGCCCGGGCTCCTTGGCGGATGCCGGAGCAGCCATCGGTTTCACAGCGGGCGGCTCGGCCTTCGGCGCTGGCTTCGCAGCCGGCGTCGTGGCCATCGTGCCGGTCTGGGTGATCTTCTTGGCGGGGGCAGCTCCCTCGGCGAGGCTGCCGAGCAGCGCACCGACTTCCACTGTGGCGCCGGTGTCGGCCTTGATTTCGCTGAGCGTGCCTGAAGCCGGGGCGTTGACCTCCACGGTCACCTTGTCGGTCTCGAGCTCAACCAGCGGCTCGTCGGCGGCGACCGTGTCGCCGACATTGCGCAGCCACTTCGCGACCGTCGCCTCGGTCACCGATTCGCCCAGCGTGGGCACCCTGATCTCCAGCGCCATTATCTTTCGCCTTTGCCTTGCCGATCGCGCCGGAGGACCCGGCGCGCGGAAACCGATTAAACCGTCAGCGCCTCGTCCACCAGCTTCATCTGCTCGAGGTTATGGCGCTTGTAGAGGCCGGTCGCGGGAGAGGCCGCCTCGGGCCGGCCAACATAGCGCGGCCGCTTCGCCGCAACCTTGACCGCCGTCAACGCATCCTCGATCCGATGCTCGATGAACGTCCATGCGCCCATATTCTTGGGCTCCTCCTGGCACCAGACGACTTCGGCGTTCGTGTAGCGCTGCAGCTCCTTCTCCATCGTCCGCTTGGGGAAGGGATAGAGCTGCTCGACGCGGATCAGTGCCACGTCCTTGACGCTGCGCTTCTCGCGCTCCTCCAACAGGTCGTAATAGACCTTGCCCGAGCACAGCACGACGCGGCGGACCTTGGCATCGGCGACGAGTTGGCCGGTCTCGGGCAGCAGGCGGTGGAACGTCTTGCCCTGCGCCAGGTCGTCAAGGGTCGACACGGCCAGCTTATGCCGCAGCAGCGATTTCGGCGTGGCGATGATCAGTGGCTTGCGGAACGGGCGGTGCACCTGCCGGCGCAGCGCATGGAAGTAGTTGGCTGGCGTGGTGAGATTGCAGACCTGCCAGTTGTCCTCGGCAGAGAGCTGCAGGAAGCGCTCCAGGCGCGCGGAGGAGTGCTCCGGACCTTGGCCCTCATAGCCGTGCGGCAGCAGCATGACTAGGCCGGACATGCGCAGCCACTTCGATTCGGCCGAGGAGATGAACTGGTCGATGATGACCTGGGCGCCGTTAGCGAAGTCGCCGAACTGCGCCTCCCAGCACACTAGCACGTTCGGCTCGGCGAGCGAGAAGCCGTAATCGAAGCCAAGCACGCCCGCCTCGGAGAGCGGGCTGTCGATCACCTCGAACGGCGCCTGGCCCTCGCGCAGATTGCTGAGCGGCACGTAGCGGTTCTCGTTCTCCTGGTCGATCAGCACGGCATGGCGCTGCGAGAAGGTGCCGCGGCCGGAATCCTGGCCTGACAGCCGCACCGGCGTGCCCTCGACCAGCAGGGTGCCGAAGGCGAGCGCCTCGGCGGTCGCCCAGTCGATGCCCTTGCCGCTCTCGATCATCTTGCGCTTGTTGTCGAGGATGCGCCGCAGCGTGCGATGTAGATTGAAGTTATCGGGCACGCGCGTCAAAGCGCCGCCGACCTCGCGCAAGGCCTGCACCGGAGCACCGGTCTCGCCGCGGCGGTCCTCGCCGGACGCGACCTCGAGCCCGGCCCATTTGCCTTCGAGCCAGTCGGCCTTGTTCGGCTTGTAGCCTTTCGCCGCCTCGAACTGCGATTCGAGATGCGCCTGGAAGTCGGTCACCATGCGCTCAGCCTCTTCGGCCGTCAGCACGCCCTCCTTCACCAGCCGCTCCGCGTAGATCATGCGGGTGGTCGGGTGCTTGGCGATTTCGCGGTACATTATCGGCTGGGTGAACGCCGGCTCGTCCGCTTCGTTATGGCCGTGCCGGCGGTAGCACATCATGTCGACGACGACGTCTTTCTTGAAGCGCTGGCGAAACTCCGTCGCGATGCGCGCGACGTGCACCACCGCCTCGGGATCGTCGCCGTTCACGTGGAAGATCGGCGCCTGGATCGTCTTGGCGACGTCGGTCGGGTAGGGCGACGAGCGCGAATAGGCCGGCGACGTCGTGAAGCCGATCTGGTTGTTGACGATGAAGTGGATCGTGCCGCCGGTGCGATAGCCGCGCAGCTCCGACAGCAGCAGCGTCTCCGGAACGAGCCCCTGGCCAGCGAACGCCGCATCGCCATGCATGAGCAGGCCCATGACCTCGCTCATCTGCTCCTCGCGCGACAGTTGCCTGCGCTGCATCTGCTTGGCGCGGACTTTCCCGAGCGCCACCGGATTGACTGCTTCGAGATGCGACGGGTTGGCGGTCAGCGACAGGTGCACGCTGGTGCCGTCGAACTCGCGGTCCGACGAGGTGCCGAGGTGGTACTTGACGTCGCCCGAGCCCTGCACGTCGTCGGGGTGCGCCGCATTGCCCTGGAACTCCGAGAACATCGCCGCGAACGGCTTGCCCATGAAGTTCGCGAGCACGTTGAGGCGGCCGCGATGCGGCATGCCGATGACGATCTCGCGGATGCCGAGCTGGCCGCCGCGCTTAACGATCTGTTCGAGCGCCGGAATGGCGGACTCGCCGCCCTCGAGGCCGAAGCGCTTCGTGCCGGTGTATTTCTTGTCGAGGAAACGCTCGAAGGCCTCGGCGGCGGTCAGCCGCTCGAGGATCGCGGTCTTGCCCTTGGCGGTGAATTCAGTGTGGTTGCGGATACCCTCGATGCGCTCCTGAATCCAGCGCTTCTGATCGGGGTCGCTCATGTGCATGAACTCGACGCCGATCGTGCCGCAATAGGTGTCGCGCAGCACCGACATGATGTCGCGCAGGGTGGCCGTATCGCCGAGGCCCAGCACGTTGTCGATGAAGATCGGGCGGTCGTAGTCGGCCTCGGTGAAGCCGTAGCTCTCCGGCTCCAGCTCCGGATGCGGCTCCTTCTTCTCCAGACCGAGCGGGTCGAGCTTGGCCTGCAGATGCCCGCGAATGCGATAGGCGCGGATCAGCATGATCGCGCGGATCGAATCGCGCGCAGCAGCGGTGACATCCGCCACGGCCGCGGTTGCCGCGGCTCCGTTCGTCTTCACGGCCGCTTCGCCGTTGGCGTAGCCGTTCTTCGGCGCCCAGCTCGGCCCCTTTACCGCGGCCGTTGCGGCGGCGGCTTCCTCGGGCAGGCCGGCGAAGAACTCGACCCAGCTCGGATCGACGGTCCGCGGGTCGCGGAGGTAACGGGCATAGAGGTCGGAAATGAACGCGGCGTTGGCGCCGGACAGGATCGAAGCAAGATCGGTTTGCATCACGGCCATCATCTAAGCGGCGGCCCGGATCATCGGCCGGGACGCCAGGGGACCCCTTTCGGGGCCACTCTTATATGGGGCGAATCCTTAACCCTTCAAAACCTTTAGCATGGTGCTGCCAAGCGCCGCAGGCGAGTCTGCCACGCGGATTCCGGCAGATTTCATGGCTTCCATCTTGTCGCCGGCGCCGCCCTTGCCGCCTGAGATAATGGCACCCGCATGGCCCATGCGCCGGCCAGGCGGCGCCGTGACGCCGGCGATGAAGCCCACGACCGGCTTCTTGGTTTTCGAGGACTTGAGGAATTGAGCCGCGTCCTCTTCGGCGTTCCCGCCGATTTCGCCAATCATGATAATGGCTTCGGTCTCCGGGTCGCGAAGGAAAAGGTCGAGGCAGTCGATGAAGTTCGTGCCGTTGACGGGGTCGCCGCCAATGCCCACACAGGTAGTCTGGCCAAGCCCGGCTGCCGTCGTTTGCGCCACTGCCTCATACGTGAGCGTTCCCGAGCGCGACACGATGCCGACCTTGCCGCGCACATGGATATGGCCGGGCATGATGCCGATCTTGCACTCGCCGGGGGTGATGATGCCGGGGCAGTTGGGGCCGATCAGGCGGGTGTTGCTGCCCACCATCGCCCGCTTGACGCGGACCATGTCCAGCACCGGGATGCCCTCGGTGATGCAGACGACCAGCCGGATGCCGGCATCGACCGCCTCGAGGATCGCGTCCGCGGCGAAGGGCGGCGGCACATAGATTGCCGAGGCATCGGCGCCGGTCGCCTTCACGGCCTCGGC
>DATAAP010000343.1:0-12968 GCA_036260035.1 Alphaproteobacteria bacterium
GCCGCGGTTGACCGTGAAGAAGTCGCCATCCGTCGGCACGCGCATTTCGAGCAGGTCGCGCAGGACCGGAACGCGGCTGAAGACCGGATGCCGGAACGGCGCGTAATGCGCATCGCCCCACCGCCACTTCTCGATGTCCGGACCATATGCGGAGGTCAGCCAATCGGTCGCGCGGTCCAGGGCCGCGACGACCATGCCGGCACAGTCCGGCATCGTTCCACCGCAGAACGGCGAATCGCCCGACACGGCACCTTCGAGCAGGAGCGGGTATTCGCCCAACGGCAGATCCGGGTCGCCGCCCGGCGCAGCGGTGAGCAGCGATCGCGTCAGTTCGCGCATCCAAGCGTGGAAGATCAGCGCCTCGGGGCGCAAGCGGTCCATCCGGCCATCCCAGCCCTGCAGCAGGGCGAGGGCGCGCCGCGAGTCCGGCCGCGTCGCGCTGACCCCGCGGAGGCGCGGCAGCAGGTCGCGGACGAGCAGGGAGACGTCGTCGCGCAGGAGTTCCGCCATGCTCTCGCGGTCATGTACGTCGCGCGCATCCAGCAGCTCGGCAATGCGGCGGGCCCGATACGGCGAATCCCAGTCGCGCGAGATGAAGACGGGGAAGTCCTCGGGAACCACCCTGTTGTTCGCGTTGATGAACCGCCCCCCGGGCGGGTCGAGCGCCTGCGGCAGTTCGGCAAAAGAGACGAAGCCGTTCCAGTCGTGCTCGCCGGTCCAGCCGGGCTGCGGCAGCCATCCATCGCCGGTGGGCCGGCGCGGCAGTAGCGCCGGGCTGAAAAAGCCGATATGGCCGTCGCGATCCGCGAAGCCGATGTTCTGCATCGGCCCGTGCCAGTCGGCCAAGGCGGCGACGAAGCTGCTCCAGTCCGTCGCGCGGTTGAGCGCAAACAGTGCCGACGGCGTGCGGTCCACGATCTGCAGCGCCGGTGTTGCGATCGCCAGCACGTGCTCCGGCGGCGTCGCCGCGCGCGCCGGTGCCGAAAGGTCGGAAAGCACGGGGCCGTGCCGTGTGATGCGAACAGTCATCACCGTGTCCGCCTCGCCCTTCACTTTGATCGTCTCGGTGCGCGTCTCGAAGGGCGCCGAGCCCTGCGGCGTCAAGTAGCGGTTCGCATCGTTGGGATCGAGCCGCTCGATGAACAGGTCCCACGTATCCGCATTCGTAGTCGTGAAGCCCCAGGCGATGTGCCCATTATGGCCGAGGACGACCGCCGGTGCTCCCGGCGCCGTCGCGCCGGCAAGACGAAGCGTCGGTGTTTCGATGCGAGCCAGGTACCACTGGCCCGGCGCGTTCAGCGCCAGATGCGGGTCGTTGGTCAGCAGCGGCTTGCCGCTTGCTGTGTGCGCGCCCGAGAGAAGCCATTCGTTGGAGGCCTGTGCCGGCCCGATCGGGGCCGGCAGCGCCTTGGCGAGCGTGTCGAGATCGAGCGAGCGATACAGGCCCGCGAGCGTCGTCACGCGGTCGGTCGGCCAGTTCGGCCAGATCTGCTGCAGCATCTCCGGCGTCCAGCGCGTCGCGAGCCGCGCCCGCGCGATCTCGCCGCGCCAGTTGCCGGAGAGCTGCAGGTTCATGAGCTTCGCCCACAGCAGCGAATCGCGCGGCTGCCAGCGCTCCGGCGTACGCCGCAGGACCAGATACTCGGGCGGCCATGCCCCCGAATGGCTGTCAAGGAAGGCATTGACGCCGGCGGCGTAGGCGTCGAGCAGCCGACGCCATTGCGCCGGCATCGCCTCCAATGTCGCTTCGGCCTGGCCGGTGAGATCGAGCATGCGCATGAAGCGGTCGCTGTCGAGCGTCGCAGGGCCGAGCACCTCCGAGAGCCGCCCCTGCGCAACCAAGCGCGAGAGATCCATCTGGAAGAGCCGGTCTTGCGCATGCACGAAGCCAAGCGCGTAGAATGCGTCGTCCTCGGCCGCGGCGTAGATGTGTGGAACGCCGCGCCCGTCGCGAATGATTTCAACCGACTGCGTCAGCCCCGCGACCGCAATGTGACCGCTCGTCTTTGGTAGCGAGGTCAGAAGCCAGGCATAAAGCGCGAAGGGGATCGCGACGATGGCCGCCACGATCAGCCCGGCGATGCGGCGTTGCCGCTGGGAACGCAGTCGCGCGCGCCGGCGCGGGCCGGAAGCAAGAGTCTTCATTGGCACGGAGTTCTTAGCGGACTACGGCTGGGCGGCAAGAGGAAACATCACGCGGAAGGGCGCGCCGCCCTGAAGGCGGATCGTCCAGGCGATGGACAAGGCAAAGGCCGGTCCCGACCACGACGCGCCGGTGGGCAGACCCAGGCCGTCGTCGCGAACGGTCAAGACGGCGTGATTGCCGTCTCGGACGAGCTTCACAGAAATTTCCGCGGGGCCGTTGCTCTTCAGCCCGCGCACGCGTCGGCATCGCCGGACTGTTCTGGGCGGACTGCTCCTGGGCCATTGCTCACGTCATGTTGACGATGATCGTCTTCTTCTGCGTGAAATGCTCCAGCATCGCCTCGAGCGAGGCTTCCTTGCCGAGACCCGATTGCTTGATGCCGCCATAGGACAAGCCAGGCTGCACGACGAGGTTCTGGTTGACCTGGACGAAGCCGGCCTGCAGCCGCTTGGTCGCATCCATCGCCGTCTTGAGGTCCTTGGTCCAGATCGTCGCCGCGAGCCCGTAGTCTGAATCGTTCGCCGCCGCTAGGACTTGTTCGTAATCGGTCCATTTGATCACGCAGGTGACCGGCCCGAAAATCTCCTCGCGGGCAATGCGGCTGTCGTTGCCGACACCGGTGAAGATCACCGGCCGTACGAACAGACCGTCTTTCAGCTTGGGATCGCTCGGCATAGCCGAGCACTCGATCGCCTTAGCGCCGGGAATCTGCCGACCGAGCTCGATGTAGGACTTCACCTTGTCCAGCTGCGGCTTGGAGATGATGCAGGCGATGTCCGTCGACTCGTCGAGCGGGTCGCCCATCTTCATCGCGTCGACCTTCTCCTTCAGCTTCGCGACGAAGGCGTCGTGCAGGTCGGCATGGACGAAGATGCGGCTGGCGGCCGTGCAGCTCTGGCCCTGGCGCGTGAAGCGCATCCCGGTCACGGCGCCGGCGACCGCCCGGTCAAGATCAGCATCCGGCATGACGATCATCGGGCTCTTGCCGCCGAGTTCAAGCGTCACCGGCATCAGCTTGTCGGCGGCGGTGCGGTAGATCGTCTTGCCCGTCTCGACCGAGCCGGTGAAGGTAACCTTGCCTACATTCGGATGCGCCACCAACGGGCCTCCGCATTCCGGCCCGAAGCCGGAGAGGATGTTGAACACGCCGGGCGGCAGCACCTGGTTCATGATCTGGCACGTGCGCAGCACGGCGAGCGGCGTCTCCTCAGCCGACTTGACGACGACCGTGTTGCCCGCCACCAGCGCCGGCGCGATCTTGTACGCCATCAGCATCATCGGCACGTTCCACGGGATGATGGCGCCGACCACGCCGATCGGCTCGCGCACGGTCACCGTGAGCATGTCCGGGCTGAACGGCACGCTCTCGCCCTTCAGCTCTGAGGCCAAGCCGCCATAGAAGATGAAGGCATCAGCGAGGACGGAGGTTTCGACCCGGCTCTCCGTGCGTAGCGCCTTGCCGGCTTCCAGCGCCACCAGCCGGGCCAGCTCTTCGACATGGTCGTTGAGGACGCGGCCGCATTCGGCGAGCAGCTTGCCGCGCTGCCGTGCTGCTAGCTTCGCCCAGCCCTGCTGCGCCTTGACAGCTGCTGCGACAGCAGCGTCGACATCGACTTTCTCGCCGAGCGCTGCGCGGCCGATCTCCTCGCCGGTCGCCGGGCTGTGCACGGCGAAGGTCTTGCCGGAGATCGCCGGCACGAGCGCACCGTCGATCAAGTTGAATCCCGACATCGCCTTGGCGAGCGCGAACGGGTCGGTGTTGGGAACGAGGGCGTTACGAGTGGCCATGGCGAATCCTTGTGAGCGCGGTCAGGTCGAGAACGCGTCCTTGTAGCGGTCGCGCAGCACGTTTTTCTGGACTTTGCCCATCGCGTTGCGCGGCAGCTCGTCGACGAAGAAGACGCGCTTGGGGATTTTGAAGTTCGCAAGCTCGCCCTTGAGCCGCTGGATGATCGCCTCCGCAGTTGGCTCCTTGCGGCCCGGGCGGTGCTGCACGACCGCGACCACGCCCTCGCCGAAATCGGGGTGGGCGATGCCAACGACCGCTGATTCCGCGACTCCGTCGATCTGGTCGATCTGCTCCTCGATCTCCTTCGGATAGACGTTGAAGCCGCCGGAGATGATGAGGTCCTTGGCGCGGCCGGAGATGTAGACGTAACCGCGCTCGTCGATATGGCCGACATCGCCGGTGATGAAGAAGCCGTCGGGGCGGAACTCGGCCTTGGTCTTGTCAGGCATTCGCCAGTAGCCCTTGAACACGTTCGGTCCGCGCACCTCGATTACGCCGATCTTGCCGGGCGCAAGGATGTGGCCGGCTTCGTCTGCGACGCGCACCTCGACGCCGGGAAGGGCCTGGCCGCAGCTTCCGGCGATGCGGTCGCCGTGCAGCGGATTGGAGGTGAGCATGCCCGTCTCAGTCATGCCGTAGCGCTCGAGGATCGTGTGCCCGGTGCGCACGCGGAAGGAATTGAACGTGTCGGGCAGCAGCGGCGCGGAGCCGGCGATGAACAGACGCATATGCGCGACCAGTTCGCGCGTAAAGCGCTTCTCGGCGAGGAGCCTGACGTAGAAGGTCGGCACGCCCATGAACACCGTGGCGCGGGGCAGCAGCCGCAGGATCGCCTCAAGGTCGAATTTCGGCAGGAACAGCATCGGCGAGCCGTTGAGCAGCATGCAGTTCGTCGCCACGAACAGCCCGTGCGTGTGGAAGATCGGCAGCGCGTGCAGCAGCACGTCGCCCGGCACGAATCCCCATGTCTTGTGCAGCGTGAGTGCGTTCGACGCCAGGTTCCAGTGCGTCATCATCGCGCCCTTGGAGCGGCCGGTCGTGCCCGAGGTGTACAGGATCGCCGCGAGATCGTCGCGTGCGCAGACGACGGTCCGGAATTTTTCGGGCTGCGCGCGGCTCTTTTCCGCGAGCGTGCCGCCGCCCTGTGCATCGAGCGTCAGCACATGCGCCACCTTGGTGCGCGCCGCGATCTCGCCGATCCAGCCCGCCGCCTCCGGGCGGCAGACGACCACGCGCGGCTCGGCATCGCCGAGGAAGTATTCGATCTCGGCGCGCTGGTAGGCGGTGTTGAGCGGCAGGTACACGGCACCGGCCCGCGCGCAGGCGAGATAGAGGAAGATCGCTTCGGGCGATTTCTCGACCTGCACGGCGACCCGGTCGCCCTTGGTGACGCCGAGCTGCGCCAGCAGGCCGGCATAGCGGGCCGAATACGCCTCGAGATCGGCGTACGTGAACACCTTGCCGGTATCGGTCTCGATGAAGGTGCCGCTGCGGTCGGCCGGAAAGCGGCTGTCAAAGAGGCTGTAAATATTGTCGTTCATGGAGCGTCTTACTGTGGGCTGGCCTGTCATAACGCGGTGCAGGCGGCTTCGCAACGCGAGGCGGGCGGCTACTCCGCAGGCGCGTGCGCCCGTTCCTGGACTAGGCCGAGCGCGCCGTTGAGCGCGAGGGCGCCGACCACGCAGAGGCCGCCGATCAGCGCCACGTCGCTGGGCCGCTCGCCGATGCCGATCCACACCCAGATCGGGCCCAATGTCGTCTCCAGCAGCGACAGCAGCCCGACTTCGGCCGCGGAAAGGTCGCGCGCTGCCAATGTCATCAACATGCAGCCGATACCAAGCTGAACCGTGCCCATGAGCGCGAGCACCGCCACATCATGCAGCGACGCGGAAAAGGGGAGCGCGGCAGGCAAGGCCGCGAGCGCCGAGATCACGCCGGCGATGAGCACGGTTGGCACCATGTCCACCTCGGACGCATGATGACGCACAACGATCAGGTTGGCCGCGAAGGCGAGCGGCACGCCGAGCGCCACCAGCATCCCGAGCGCGCCGTCGCCGCGCAGCGAGTCCGCGAACATCATAACCAGCCCGGCCGCTGCAGCGGCCATGGCGACCCATGTGCGCGGCGCGATCGGCTCCTTGAGCGCGATCCATCCTAGCAGGGCCGCGACGAAGGGCATGATGCTCATCGTGACCAGCGTGTTGGCGACGGTCGTCAAGGTCAGCGCGAGGATGAAGAAGAAAAACGTTAGCGCGAGAAAGCCGCCCGTGATGACGCCCCAGATGCCGACGGCGACGAACTTGCGGAGCACGGCGCCACGGTGCCAGACCGTCAGGATCAGGCCCAGCGCCACCACCATGAACAACGAGCGCCAGAACACGATCTCCCAGCCATTGGCGATCTCGGTGCTGCGGACGAGGATGCCGCCGGTGCTCCAGCACAGGCCGGCGCCGATCATCAGCAGCAGCCCGCGCAGCCGGTTCGGCTTGCCGGTCGTGTAGGCGGTCATGCCGGCTGTGCCGCAGGCTTGGCGCCGAAGCGGAGCGCGAGCGCGATGTTGGCGGCTAGTGCCCCGATCACGATTGCGCCGCCGAGCAGCGTCGCAGCCGATGGTTCCTCGCCGGCGAACAGCCAGACCCAGATCGGACCGAGCACCGGCTCGAGCAGCGCGATCAGCGTGACCTGTGCCGCCGGCATCAGGCGCAGCGCGTACAGGAAGAAGCTGAGGCCGAGCGTCATCTGCACGATCCCGAGCGACAGCAGCAGGGCGATGTCGCGCGGCGGCACTGCGAGCGGATCGCCCAGTGGGAGCGCAATCAGAACGGCAAGCGCCGCGCTAACTATCGTGACCGGCTGCAGGCTCAAGGCACGGGCGCGCCGTGTGAGAATCACCATGCAGGCCGAGCAGGACGCGACGCCAAGCGCGAAGGCATTTCCAAGGAGGCTGCCGCCGCCGATGCTGCTGCCGATCACAATCGCCAGTCCGCCGAAGGCCACGGCGAGCGTGAGCCAGCCGCGCGCGCTGACCCGCTCGCCCAGCACGATCCAGCCGAGTACGGCGACCAGCAGCGGCGAGGTCGACTGCACGACCAGCACGTTGGCCACGGTAGTGTTCATCATCGCCAGCACATGCAGGATGAAGGTCGCGGCGATGCACAGCGCGACGACCAGTGCCGTCAGGCGCGCGCGCTGCACGTCGGCGAAGGCGCGCAGGCCCGAGTGCATCATCAGGAAAATGGGGAACACCAGCACATGGCCGAGCGAGCGCCACACGATCGCCTCAAACGGGCCGGCCTCGACCGCGCGGAACACCAGCCCGCCGACGCTCCAGCACAGCGGTGCTGCCAGCGCGCAGAGGAACCCGACCATGCGGCTGGAGGATGACATCAGGGATCCCAGAGGGGCGGCAGGATGCGCGCCGGTTGTACGGGCGGTGCAACTCGCTGTCCAGCGCGCAGCCTGCATGTCGCCGATGCGGCGGCGGCAGGATGGCGCGGTATGCCGCGGCTCATTAGAGTTGCCGCCATGACGCCGAAGCTGCGCACCGTCAGTGCCCTGGGCCCGCAGGGTTTCACCGAGATCGCCTACGCCGAATGGGGCGACGCGGACCGCACCGTGATCTGTGTGCACGGCCTCACACGCAACGCCCGTGATTTCGACTGGCTGGCTCAGGCGCTCGTCGCGCGCGGCTGGCGCGTGCTGTGCCCGGACATGCCAGGCCGCGGCCGCAGTTCCTGGCTCAGCGACCCCGGCGACTACGGCTACGCGATCTACCTTGCAGCTTCGGCCGCGCTGATCGCCCGGTCGGCCGCCGCGCGCGTCGCTTGGGTGGGCACTTCGATGGGTGGGATCATCGGCATGATGCTGGCCGCCCAGCCGAACACGCCGCTGCAAACCCTCGTCCTCAACGATGTGGGCGCGCTGATCCCCGCGGCATCCATCGCACGCATCGGGTCGTATGTCGGCGATGCGCCTGTCTTTTCGAACCTCGATGGCATCGAATCTTATCTGCGCCACGTCCATGCGCCGTTCGGGGCGCTGACCGACGAACAGTGGCGCCATCTCGCGGTCCACAGCGCGGTTCCGGCGGAACAGGGCGGGCTGCGACTGCATTACGACCCGGCGATTGCGCTTCCGTTCAAGCAGCAGGAGCCCAAGGACGTGGACCTCTGGCCGATCTGGGGAAGGGTGGCCTGCCCGACGTTGATCGTCCGCGGCGCGAGTTCCGATCTCCTGCTCGCGGATACGGCGCGCGAGATGGCCGGCCGCGCGAAGACGAAGGACGTGCAACTGGTCGAGTTCGCCGGCTGCGGCCATGCGCCGGCCTTAATGGATCCGGCGCAGATTGCCGCCATTGCCGATTTCCTCGAGCGGAGCTGAGCGATGCTGTTCCCGTTTCGCGACGACAACCCGACACGGATCACGCCGGTCGTCACCATCGCTTTCATCGTCGCGAACGTGCTCGTGTTCCTCTACCAGCTCAGCCTGCCGGGCCGCGCCGGAGAGGCCTTCATCTATATGTTCGGCATGATCCCGGCCGTGCTGTTCGGCAGCGCCCAGCTGCCGCCGGAGCTCGCGGTGCTTCCGGGCTGGGCGACGATCTTCTCATCGATGTTCCTGCACGGCGGAATCATGCACATCGCCGGCAACATGCTGTTCCTCTGGGTGTTCGGGAACAACGTGGAAGACGCGATGGGGCATGGTCGTTTCGTCGCGTTCTATCTGCTCTGCGGCATCGCTGCGGCGCTGGCGCAGGGATTCAGCGACACCACGTCGCAGATTCCGATGATCGGCGCCTCGGGCGCCATTTCCGGCGTGCTCGGCGCGTATTTGATCCTGCATCCCCGCGCGGAGGTCCTGTCGCTGCTGTTCCTCGGGTTCTTCGTGCGCATCATCGCGCTGCCGGCCATGTTCGTGCTGGGCATCTGGTTCCTCTTGCAGCTCGTCCAGGCGACGCTGATGCGTTCCGAAGGCGAGGGCGGTGTCGCCTTCCTCGCCCATATCGGCGGGTTCATCGCTGGCGCGGTGCTCGTCCCGCTCTTCCGCAATCAGGCGGCGGTCGAGTGGCAGGCGCATGAGCGCCTCGAGCATGGCCCCTGGCAGCCGCGCCGCGGACCAAGGGAGCGCCGTAGCCCGTGGGATCGGCGCGGGCCGTGGGGCTAGGTGGTGATCGCGCCTGACGCCTTCCCGCCGTTTTTCCCGCGCACGCCTTGGCTCACGGGCGATCTCCAGACGATCCGCAACTACCTGCGCCGGCCGGCCTGCGACCTATCAGCTTTCGCCTTCAAGCGCCTTGAGCTCCCGCTGCGCGATGGCGACCGGCTGCTCGGCGACCTGAACCTGCCGGACGGCGCCTCGCAGAAGCCCCTGGTCGTCCTGATCCATGGCCTGACCGGGTGCAGCACAGGCACCTACATGCTTGTGTCCGCGCGTCACTTGCTGCGGCACGGCTATCCGGTGCTGCGGCTCAATCTGCGCGGCGCCGGGCCGACCCGCCGCTTGTGCCGCAGGCAGTACCACGCCGGCCGCACCGAGGATTTCCGCGAGGCGCTCGCGGCGTTGCCCGAGGCGCTGACCGCGCGCGGCATCGTCGCGGTCGGCTATTCGCTGGGCGGCAACATGCTGCTCAAATATCTGGGCGAGCAGGGTGCCAATGGCCCCGTTCGGGCTGCGGCGTCAATCTCGGCGCCAATCGACCTTGCGGCAGCCAGCCTCTGCCTGCGCCGGCCACGCAATCGGCTCTATCACAGCTGGCTGCTGCGCCGGATGCAGGAGGAAGCGCTGGCAGGCGACGGGTTCAGCGCGGCGGAGCGCGATACCGTTCGCGCAGTGCGCTCAGTCTACGACTTCGACGACCGGGTCGTGGCGCCGCGCAACGGCTTCGCCTCAGCGGACGACTATTATACGCGCTGCTCGGCGTTCCCCTTCGTGTCGTCCATCGGCGTGCCGACCCTCGTCGTCCACGCGCTCGACGACCCGTGGATCCCGAGCGTTACCTACCAGCAGGTCGACTGGGAAGCGAACTCGCACTTGGTGCCTCTGCTGCCGGCGCAGGGCGGCCATGTCGGGTTCCACAGCCGCGGCACGCGCCTGCCTTGGCACGACCGCTGCCTTGAAATTTTTCTGAAGAAATTTTTCTGAAGAATGTGCTCGGCGAGCAAGCCGGCGCGTTCCGTCAGGATTATCTTTAAATTTAGCTATCGCCCCTAAGCGACGGTGCTTTCACGCGAAAAGCCGCACTGTGTGCATAAAGCATGAGGTCGCGCCGATGGCCCGGCGACTTTTGGATGCGGCTCTCGGCAATCGACCGTTAACGCCCGCGACATATAGTCAAATTGCTGCCTTAAAGCTGGACGACTATCCAGCCACGGTTCAGCACCCTCAAGACTTGGACTTCGACGATGAACGCCACGCGCCGCACCGAAGACGATTTCGGCTCCTCCCGCCCGGTCCTGAGCGCCGATTCCCGCAGGGGCGGCGGGCTGCTGTCAGGCCTGCTGCAAGCGATCATGCCGTCGAAGGGCAAGGCGCAGCGCGCCGAGCCGACGTTGGGAGCAGCGCGCAGCAATGACGAGCGCCGCGAACCCTACCTGTTTGGTCAGCGCCGCCCGACCCCGGGCACCGCAGACTAAGCCCCGGTCAGCTCCGCGGCGATGTCCATCGCCGCATAGGTCAGCACCCCGTCGGCGCCAGCCCGCTTGAAAGCGAGCAGGCTTTCCGCAATCACCTTGCGGTCGAGCCAGCCGCGCTCGATGGCGCCCGCTAGCATCGCGTACTCGCCGGATACCTGATAGACAAAAGTCGGCGCGCGGAACTCGTCCTTCACCCGGCGGACGATGTCGAGATAGGGCATACCGGGCTTCACCATCACCATGTCGGCGCCCTCGGCGAGATCGAGCGCCACCTCGCGCAGCGCCTCGTCGCTGTTGGCCGGGTCCATCTGGTAGGTGCGCTTATCACCCTTGCCGAGATTGCCAGCCGAGCCGATCGCGTCTCGGAACGGCCCGTAGAAGCCGGATGCGTACTTCGCCGCGTAGGACATGATGCGTACGGCGTCGAACCCCGCATTGTCCAGCGCCTCGCGGATGCGGCCGACTCGGCCATCCATCATGTCCGACGGCGCGATCACGTCGCAGCCGGCCTGCGCCTGCACCAGGCTCTGCTTGACCAGCACGTCCAGCGTCTCGTCGTTGACCACATAGCCGTCGCGCACCAGCCCGTCCTGGCCGTGGCTGGTGAACGGATCGAGCGCCACATCGCACAGCACGCCGATCTCGGGCACGGCCTTCTTCACGGCACGCACGGCGCGGCAGACGAGATTGTCGATGTTGCACGCCTCGTCTCCGTCCTCCGACTTCCGGTCGAGCGGCACCACCGGGAATATCGCGATCACCGGGATCCCGAGTTTTGCTGCGCGCCCTGCATCCTTGACCAGCTCGTCGACCGAAAGTCGCTCGACGCCGGGCATAGACGGGATCGGCGTGCGCTTGGCCTTTCCTTCCTGCACGAAGACCGGCCAGATCAGGTCGGAGGGCGATAGGCGGTGCTCCGCGACCAGCGCCCGCGACCAGGCGTGCCGGCGGTTGCGCCGCAGCCGCGTGCGCGGGAAGGAGCCCCAGACGGTCGATGAATTGGTCATGGGCCGGGTTTAGCGCCGCCCCCGCGACGGGGCAACAGGAATTGGCCGGGACCCGGCGTTGACTTGGCCGCGAAGGGCACCGTAGACAACCTGCATGGATTTCCAGCTTTCCGACGAGCAGCGCGCGATCCAGGACACCGCCCGGCAGTTCGCGAGCGAGAAGTTCGCCCCCAACGCCGCCCGCTGGGATGAGGAGCAGATCTTCCCGGTCGACGAGCTGCGCGAGGCCGCGGCTCTTGGCTTTGCGGGAATCTACGTGCGCGACGAGGTCGGCGGCTCCAACCTGTCGCGCGTCGACGCGGCGCTGATCTTCGAGGAGCTCGCCGCCGGCTGCACGTCGACCGCGGCGTACATCTCCATCCACAACATGGCGTCGTGGATGATCGACCAGTTCGGCAACGACGACCAGCGGCGAGAATGGCTGCCGAAGCTCGCCTCGATGCAACACTTCGCGAGCTATTGCCTGACGGAGCCGGGCGCAGGCTCCGATGCCTCGGCACTCAAGACCCGCGCCGTGCGCAGCGGCAACTCCTACGTCCTCAACGGCACCAAGGCGTTCATTTCCGGCGGCGGTGTTAGCGACCTTTATGTCTGCATGGTGCGCACAGGCAACGAGGGGCCGAAGGGCATCTCCACGGTCGTCGTCGAGAAGGACACGCCCGGCCTGACCTTCGGCAAGAAGGAGAAGAAGCTCGGCTGGAACTCGCAGCCCACCGCGATGGTGATTTTCGAGGATTGCCGCGTGCCGATCGGCAACCGCATCGGCGAGGAGGGCGAAGGGTTCAAGATCGCCATGAAGGGCCTCGACGGCGGCCGCATCAACATCGCCGCCTGCTCGATCGGTGCCGCCCGCGCTTGCCTCGATGCGGCGCGCGAGCACCTCGGCGTGCGCAGCGCCTTCGGCAAGAAGCTCGCCGACTTCCAGGCGCTGCAGTTCAAGATCGCCGATATGGCGACCGAGCTGGAGGCGGCACGCCTAATGGTGCGGCGTGCCGCGAGCGCGCTGGATGTCGGCGATCCGGAAGCGACGATGTACTGCGCAATGGCCAAGCGTTTCGCGACCGATGTCGGCTTCAAGGTTTGCAACGACGCGCTGCAGCTCTTCGGCGGCTATGGCTATCTCAAGGACTATCCGGTCGAGCGCTATCTGCGCGACGCGCGCGTCCACCAGATTCTCGAAGGCACCAATGAGATCATGCGGCTGATCATCGCGCGTCGGCTTCTTGGCATTTAAGACGGACCAATGAACGACACCACGAACACGCAAACCAGCGACATCCTTTTCGAGCGGCGTGGGCGGCTCGGGCTCATCACGATGAACCGGCCGAAGGCGCTCAACGCGCTGACGCATGAGATGAGCCTGGCACTCGAGCGCCAGCTCAAGGCGTGGGCCA
>DATAAP010000344.1:0-5235 GCA_036260035.1 Alphaproteobacteria bacterium
TTCACCGGCGCCGTTGGCGCGCACGCGGATGAAGTCGCCGATAGGTTCCTGCGCCTGACCAAGGGCAGCGCGTGGAAGCCGGTGGCGACCGTGCCGCTCGCATTCCCGAGCTACCACCCGCAGGGGATGGTGAAGATCGGCGACCGCTTCTACATGTCTTCCGTCGAGATCATCGAGCGTACGCAGCGTTTCGACGCGCCGCGCGACGGACTGGACCGCACGGCCGGCAAGGGCGCGGGCCACCTCTTCGAATTCGACGCATCCGGCAAGCTGCTGCGGCAGGTGAAGCTGGGCGAAGGCGACATCTACCACCCGGGCGGCATCGACTATGACGGCCAGCACGTCTGGGTTCCGGTTGCTGAGTACCGGCCGAACAGCCGCTCGATCGTCTACCGCGTCGATCCCGCGACTCTGCAGGCGACCGAGGTCTTCCGTTTCGCCGACCATATCGGCGGGATCGTCCACGACAAGGAAGCGAAGACCCTGAACGGCGTGAGCTGGGGCTCGCGTCGGTTCTACCGCTGGACGCTGGATGGCCTGCGCGTCACCAACGCCGACGACCCGCCCGAGAAGCTGCGCACGCTCAACCCCGCGCACTACGTCGACTACCAGGACTGCCATGCGCTGTCCGGCAGCCGGATGCTGTGCGCCGGCCTCAACAAGTACAGGGCGGGGGACGGACCGGAATTCGCGCTGGGCGGCATCGAGCTGGTCGATCTCAAGACCGGCCGGCCGCTGCACCAGGTGCCGGTCGCCCTGTGGAGCGACAGGGGCCTGGTGATGACCCAGAACCCGTTCTTCGCCGAAGCGCGCGAGGAGGCATTGCGCTTCTATTTCGTGCCGGAGGACGACCAGTCGCGGCTGTTCGTCTACGACGTCGTGGCGAATTGACTCGCGCTATCTGCTCCTGCCTCGGAAGGAGGCACTCGACTGACGGGAAAAATATCCTGACGAGGTTAGGTGCTTCGCAGCCGAATACGTAGTAACCGCAATGATATGGGGCTTGCGGCGGCCGGCGTATGCGCTAATTCCCTAGGAATTGCTCAGCCTCGCGGGACAGCCCATGGACTATCTCCTTGCCCTCGCCGCCGACCCTGCCGCCTGGGCCGCACTCGCCACCCTCGTCGCGATGGAGGTGGTGCTCGGCATCGATAACCTGATCTTCATCTCGATCCTGACCAACAAGCTGCCGGAGGGCAGCCGCGAGCGGGCGCGCAAGATCGGCATCAGCCTCGCCTTGATCATGCGGCTGGCCCTGCTCGGCACCGTCGCCATCATCGTGCAGCTCACCGCGCCGGTCTTCACCTTGTTCGGCCACGGATTTTCCTGGCGCGACCTGATCCTGATCGGCGGCGGCCTGTTCCTGGTCTGGAAGGCGACCAAGGAGATTCATCACAACGTCGACCCCGATCCCGGGCCGGACATGTTCGATTCCAAGGCCGCGTCGATCGGCTTCACCGCGGCGATCGGGCAGATCCTGCTGCTGGACCTAGTTTTCTCCATCGACAGCATCGTCACCGCGGTGGGCATGACCGATGACATTCCCATCATGGTTATCGCCGTGTTAGCCGCGGTTACGGTCATGCTCGTCGCCGCCAACCCGCTGGCGAACTTCATCAACGCCAACCCGACCGTGGTGATGCTGGCGCTCGGCTTCCTGCTGATGATTGGCATGGCACTGATCGCGGAGGGCTTCGGCGCGCATGTGCCGAAGGGTTACATCTACGCCGCGATGGCGTTTTCGGCGGCGATTGAGGCGCTCAACATGCTCTCGCGCCGCGCCCGGAAGCGGCGCGAGGAGGCGCGTCACGCCAAACGTGGTTAACCGCCGCTTGCAGTGCCCGCCACTCTCGCTGCTAAGCCGGAGAAATCGTGCGATGCGATGAATTTCGTTGGCGGTATTAGTGCATTGTTTAGGGATTTCGGCGCAATCTTGCCGTGCGTTCACTTAAGCCCGCGCAAGAAGGCTTCCCGGTATCATGCGTCGCGTCATCCTCGCGGTGTTCGGTCTGTTTCTCGCTGGCGTCACCGCCGCTTCGATTCTCGTTCCCTCCTCGCAGTCGCGCGAAACCCGCTTCCTGCCCATGCTCGGCGACGACGTCGTCCTGCACATGATGGCGATCGCCAATGCAGCACAGCTCCAGGCCAGCGCCGCCTGGGACGAGCGCGGCAGCGTGCCGATCACGATTGAGGACGGTCGCCGCATCGTCGACCTCGCCGCCGCCTCGGCCACCGCCGCGTGGTGCGGCATCGACTGGCAGCGTGCCAACTACCAGCCGCTAATGGTCGCCGAGCGCAAGAGCGCCGCGCGCAGCCAGGACGCGCTGGCCTACATCGCCAAGCTGCATGATGTCGCCAAGGACATGTTCGAGCGCGACCTGCGCGCGACCTCGGAATGCTCGACCAAGCGCAAGGAAGAGGTTTCCCGCTTCCTGGTCGGCCGCTGGCGCGGCGACGCTCTGGTCATCGCCGCCATCGGTGGCGGCGCCACGCAGCAGTAAGCGCTCAGCCCGCAAAGACCGGACCGTTCGGCCGCAGGCGCACGCCGGCGCGCAGCTTGCGCCACGGCAGGCTGGCCGGATCGACTGGCATCGGCCCCGGTGCGGCGCAGACCAGCACTTCGGCCGCGATCGGCTGGAAATCGGCGCGGAAATGCACCGAGCTCTTGAGGCCGAGCACGCGCTGCTTGGCCGGCTCGATGCCGACATGCCGGAACATCGCCTGATCCGCCGCCTGTGCCTTGCGGCTCGCCACCACCACCCGCACCCCGTTGCGGCGTAAGAGGGCCATCGGCCCGAGTCGCATTCGGGAGCCTTTGTAGAACGGCCCGGTGCACTGGAACTGACCGCTCTCGACGCGCTCGATGGTGAAAGGACCTACCAGCGGCGCATGGCCGGGAATGCCCGATTTAGCGCCGAGCGAGAACTCGATCGTCTTGGCCGGGCCGGCCTCCACCGCCTGCTTGGCCGCGGCCGCGTCGACCAGCAGGCCGAGCACGGCGTCCTGCGCATCGAGCTTCAGCATCGCATCGAGCAGGCCGACCGTGTCGCCATTGCCGCCCGCACCCGGATTGTCCTGCGTGTCGGCGATCACCACCGGCGGGCCGCCCGGCTTGGAGCGGGCCATGGCGCGGCGCACAGCATCCTCCGGCGACAGAATCTCCGGCTGGAAGCGCGCCTCCTCAGCGGCGACCTCGGCAGCCAGCTCCTCCACCGCGCGCGCGACCGCCGCGCGATCGAAGCCGTAGCCGAACACGGCCGGGCCGCAATCGGCGAAGTCAGCCGCAGGGAAGCCGGGCGTGAACGACAGGGTCACGCCGGTCTTGCTCTCCAGGTCGGCGAGCCGCGCATAGAGGGCCTTGGCGGGGTCGATCAGTGTGCACTGCGTGTTGAGCGGGATCAGGAACGGTAGCTGCCGCCACGATCTTGCCGGCGTCTCACCGCGGCGCAGGATCTGCTCCAGCAGCGGCAGCACGCGGCGGCCGGTATCCGTCATGTCAACATGCGGGTACGTGCGGTAAGCAACCAGCCCTTCCGCCCCTTCGATCATCGCCCGCGTCACGTTGGCGTGCAGGTCGAGCGAGGTGACCACCGGCACGCGCGGCCCCACCGCCTGGCGCACGCGGCGCAGCAGCTCACCTTCACCATCGTCGACGTGCTCGGCGACCATGGCGCCGTGCAGGTCGAGATAGACGGCGTCGACCGGTCCGATCTCGTCGAGGCGCCGGAGGATCAGGCCGGCGACGTGCTCATAGGCCTGCCGCGTGACATGCGCCGACGGCGAGGCGTTCGCCCAGACCAGCGGTAGGCAGCGATGGCCCGCCGCGTGCGCCGCGTCAATGAACCCAGCGAGCGCGAGATTGACCCCGCGCACGGCGTCGAACAGGGCAGGTCCGAGCGACAGCGGCGGCCAGCCGCCGCCATGCTCGAAATGCGGAATGTCCGCCTTGGTGGGCGCGAAGGTGTTGGTCTCGTGCTGAAACCCGCCGACGGCGATGGTGGCCAAGTGCCTTCCCCTATGGTTCAGTAATCTACACTCCGCGCGTAATCCATAGATACGCGATGATCCCGGCAAGCCCTATCACGACCGCGAGCTCCAGCCGAGGCCGCCTCTGGTCGAGTACGAAGGTCGCGAAAAGCCAGAGAAGCGCGGCGCCGATCGCCTTCCAGGTCTTTCGCCACATGCGCGCCTAAGGCTTGCTAAAATGGAGGACTGCGCAACCCTAGCATGTGGGCCGCAACGGACAAGGCTTCGAGAGCGGACATTCGCGCACGCAATCCCTATATTTCCCCCATGGAAGCCTTCCTCGCGCAGCATGAGGGTTCTGTCCGCCTCGGCGTGTTTCTCGGCATTCTCGCCGCGATGGCGCTGGCGGAGACGCTGGCGCCGCGCCGGCCGCTGTCGGTTGCGCGCGGCTTTCGCTGGCTTAACAACCTCGCGCTGATCGCGGTCGGCACCGGCTTGCTCCGGGTCGTCTTCCCGTTCCTCGCCGTCGCTTTTGCCGGGATTGCGCAGGCGCATGGCTGGGGCCTGTTCAACCGGGTTGCGGCGCCGTACTGGCTCGCGGTCGCCGTGTCGTTCGTGGCCCTCGACCTTGTTATCTACCTGCAGCATCGACTCTTCCACGCCGTGCCGCTGTTCTGGCGCCTGCACATGGTGCATCACGCCGACCCTGATTTCGATGCGTCGACCGGCATCCGCTTCCACCCGATCGAGATCGTTCTGTCGATGGCAATTAAGTTCGGCGCGATCGCTCTGCTAGGCGCGCCGGCGCTCGCCGTCGTCCTGTTCGAGATCGTGCTGAATGCGACCTCCGTGTTCAGCCACGCCAACTGGCGCCTGCCGCTCGGCCTTGACCGCGTTCTGCGCGTCGTGATCGTCACGCCCGACATGCACCGCGTCCATCATTCGGTCATACGGCGCGAAACCGACAGCAACTTCGGCTTCAACTTCTCCTTCTGGGATCGGCTGCTCGGCACATACTGTCCCCAGCCGGAGGCGGGCCACGACGCCATGACCATCGGCCTGCCGCATTACCAGCAGCAGCGGCGGCAGGGCTTGATATGGATGCTCCTGTTGCCCTTCACCGGCGCTCCTCGGCCGGCGGCAGATCAGGTCACCTCCCCCGTTGCAGGGAAGGTCGGCGCGAAGCCCCGGGTGGGGGGACGTGCGCTGTAGCGCGCATGAGAATCTGAGCCCTGTTGCAATACCACGGCACCTAAGACACAAGTCCGC
>DATAAP010000345.1:0-19647 GCA_036260035.1 Alphaproteobacteria bacterium
ATGAAACCCTGCGGCAGATCCTCGGGTAGCAGGGTTTCATGCTGCAGAGCCTGTGCGTCATTCCAGCGGAGGCTGTCCTCGGGCCGGCATATGACAATCGGGATCTCAATACTGCAATCGGTCCAGAGGCGCTGCAGATCGGCGACCGGGTCGTTCACATCGACCATGGCATCGGCATACTCGCCGGCCTTGAGACTCGTGCCGCGGAAACGAGTGAGGAGCACCTCGCGATCGACTATGCCGATGGGCGCCTGCTCGTGCCGATGCAGGAGCTGGACCGGGTGTGGCGGTACGGTTCGGATCCGGACGTGCCGCTCGATCGCCTGCGCGGCGGCAACTGGCCGCAGCAGAAAGCGGAGCTGCTGCGTGCCATCGAGGAAACGGCAGCAGGACTGGCCAAGCGGGAGGCGGCGCGCGCGCAGGAAAAGGCCGCGATGATCGTGGCGCCGCGCAAGGCATATGACCGCTTCTGCGCCCGCTTCACGCACGAGCTTACACCCGATCAGGACAGCGCCGTCCAGGATGTGCTGGCCGACCTGGCAACGGGGCAGCGGATGGACCGGCTGATCTGCGGGGATGTGGGCTTTGGCAAGACCGAGATCGCGCTGCGCGCTGCCGCGGCGGCGCTTTTCTCCGGTTATCAGGTTGCATTCGTCGCCCCGACGACCGTTCTGGTAGGCCAGCACACCCGCACATTGCGCGATCGTTTCGCGGGATTCGACGTCGAGATCGGCGAGCTATCGCGGCTGACCAAACCTGCCGATACGCGGAGAATCAAGGAGGGCCTCAGGCAGGGGACGATCGGAATCGTCGTCGGCACGCATGCAGTCATCAGTCCGTCCGTCCGGTTCAAGAACCTCGCGCTGACGATCATTGATGAGGAGCAGCGCTTCGGCGTGCGTCAGAAAGCAGCCCTCGAACGCAAGCGCCGCTCGAGTCATGCGTTGGCCATGAGCGCGACGCCGATTCCGCGCACCCTGCAGGCCGCAATGGCCGGTGTGCGGTCCTGCAGCGTCTTGCGGACGCCGCCTGTTCGGCGCCAGGCGACGCGGACCTTTGTCCTGCCATGGTCGGACGATCTGCTTCGCGAAGCCCTGCTCCGAGAGTCACGCCGTGGCGGCAGCAGCTTTGTCGTCTGCCCTCGCATCGCGGATTTGCCCGAGATGACCGCCCGGCTTGCGAAGCTGGTGCCGGACCTGCGCATCGCGTCGGCCCATGGCCGCTTGCCGCCCGCTGATATAGACAGCGTTATTCTCGGATTCGCGCGCGGCAATATTGACGTGTTGGTGTCGACTGACATCGTCGAATCTGGACTCGACATTCCGCGCGCCAATACCATGATCGTGCACGGCGCAGACCGCTTCGGCCTGTCGCAGCTCCACCAGCTGCGTGGGCGGGTCGGACGCGGACGACGGCGCGGCATCTGCTATTTCCTTGTGTCGCCCACCGCGAAACAGGAAAGCCTTTCGCGTCTGCGCGCGCTTGAGGCCGCCCAGCAGCTTGGTGCCGGATTCGAAGTAAGCGCTGCTGATCTGGACCGGCGCGGCGCAGGCGACCTGCTCGGTCTTGAACAGGCCGGCCATAGCCGCCTGATCGGGACCGAGCTTTACCGGCATCTGCTCGGCCGGGCAGTTGAGAAAACGCGCGGAGACGTGCGGGTCGAAGCGCCACTGCCAGCAATCGAGCTGGGGATTGGCGGCGCCATTCCGGCTTCCTATGTCGCCGAACCAGAGCAGCGCATCGCGCTGTATCGCCGCTTTGCCGCGGCCAGAAGCCTTGCAGATGTCGAAGCGCTCGCGGAGGAGATCGACGATCGCTTCGGAGATCCGCCGCGCGAGGTCCATGTTCTGCTCGCCGTATGCCGTCTTCGCGCAACTGCGCGTAATGCCGGCATCGCCGAGATCAAGGGCGGGCCCGGAGGCGTCGCGATCCGATTCCGAGACGATAGCCGAGGCGCATGGTCTCAACGATCAATTCGCGATTGGAGCTGGCAGGATGACCGACTGGTCTGCAAAGGCGCATTCGCGCAGGCCCAGCAGCGGCTCGATGTCGCGACCGCGCTCGTCGCGCAGGCTGGCCATGAACTCGCTGCCGCTTAGCCGCGTGCTTCGGGATCCACCGTGTACAGCTCCTGCGGGCGTGCGACGCCGCGCAGTGCGTAGCGGCCGACGGAGACGAGCTGCGCGCGGCATTCGGGCGCAGCGTCCGCGAAGGCCGACGAGAGCAGCACCGGCTGGTCGAGCGAGCGGCACATCGCCGCGATACGGCTGGTCTCGTTGACCGCAGGCCCGACCACGGTGAAGTCCAGCCGGTCGACGCTGCCGATATTACCATAGAACACCTCGCCGACATGCAGGCCGAGATAGAACTGCGTCGTCGGCAGGCCGTCGGCGCTGCGCCGCGCATTGAGCTCGGCGACGCGGCGGCGCGCCTCGGCCTCTGCGGCGAGCGCGCGGAGGCAGGTCTCGTCGAAGCTGCCCTTGCTGAACACGGCGAGCAGCCCGTCGCCGATGAACTTGAGCACGTCGCCGCCCTGCCCGTGGATCGCCGTTACCAGGGCATCGGCATAGTCGTTGAGCAGCGGAATGACTTGCTCCGGCGCTGCCGCATCGGCGATGCGCGTGTAGCCCTCTAGGTCGCTGAACCATAGCACCGCGTTGATCTTGTCGGCGACGCCGCGGGTGATATGGCCGCCGAGCACGCGCCGCCCGGCGTCACGGCCGAGATATGTGTCGACCAGCGTCTCGGCGATGCGCGCGAACGAGGCGCTCTTCACCGCGAGGGCAAGGTGCGGAATGAGCAGGCGCAGCGCTGCGAGATCGCGATCCGAAAAGCCGTCCGGCCCGTCGCTGGACCATGACGAGAAGATCGAATCCACCTCGCCAATGCGCGCATCGGCGCCGAAGCGGTTGACCATCGCGACATAGTCGGTCGTGCCCTGGTCGCGCAGCTCGTCGAGGATCGGGAACTCGCCACCGTTGTAGTGCGCATCGAGCCGCCGCCGCAGCATGGTCTCACCGGTCTGCACGAGATGGTAGAACGGGCTGCGCAGCCACTTTTCGCTCTCGCCGTCGGCGCGCGTGTAGTCGCTCTGCCGGACCTCCGATTCATTGCGGCGCCAGGCGAAGACGCGGCCTTCGAGGACCGGGTGCAGCGTGTCGACGCCGACGAGGCCGCGGCTCAGCGGCACGCCAGCCTCGACGGCGCGGCGGCAGAATTCCTGCACGAGGGCGAGCTCGCTAAGGCCGGCAAGTCCCGCCTCGGTGATCCACTCGCTGAGTTTGAGCAGTGCTGCGTCCTTCATGGACGCGACGTTAACACAAAATTAGAGACAGCCGACGAACGCGTAGTCGAGCACGATAGCGACGCCGCGCACGCCCCACAGCCAGGTCGCCACACCGAGGAGCGCGGCGGCGGCGCCGTAGACGGAGTATTTCGCTGCCCGGCTCATCGCGCCGGCGCGGCCGCGGCGGCAAGCCGCGGCACCGGACGTTCGACGATCGGCAGATGCAGGAGGCTGGCGGCGAAGCCGAGCGCCACGGAGAACCACCACATCGCCTCATACGAGCCGAACACGTCGTAGAAAAAGCCGCCCATCCACGCGCCGAGGAAGCTACCGACCTGGTGGCTGAAGAAGACGACGCCGTAGAGCATCGACATGTAGGCGGGCCCGAAGATTTGCGCAACGAGGCCGCTAGTCAGCGGCACGGTGCCGAGCCAGAGCAGGCCCATCAGCGCGCCGAACAGCAGCACGCTGTATTCCGACAGCGGCATCACCATGAACAGGACAAAGACCAGCGAGCGCAGCGAATAGACGACGGCGAGCAGGTTCTTCTTGCTGTAGCGCCCGCCGAGCAGGCCGCAGCCATAGGAGCCGACGATGTTGAACAGGCCGACCAGCGCCAATGTCCACGCGCCGACCCAGGTCGGCATGCCGCGATCGGCAAGGAAGGCGGGCAGGTGCGTGGCGATGAAGACGAGCTGGAAGCCGCAGACGAAGAAGCCCGCGGTGAGCAGCCAGAAGCCCTTGTGCGCGAATGCTTCGTCGAGCGCTTGGCGAAGCGTCTGCGGCGCGCCGACCGGCGCCACGCTCTGGACCTTCGCCACGGGCGGGATCGCCGGCAGCATGATCAACGAGGTGATGGCAAGGCCGACCAGTGCCATCCGCCAATCCAGCGCCTCGATCAGCAGATGCGCATAAGGCACCATGGCGAACTGGCCGAACGAGCCGCCGGCGGTAATGATGCCGAGCGCCATGCTGCGCTTTTCCGGCGGTGATGCGCGGCCGATCGCACCCAGCACGACCGAGAAGCCCGAGCCGGCCAGCGCGATGCCGACCAGGATGTTGGCGAGGATCACCGTGCTTCCGCCCATCGCATAGCCCATGAGGACGAGGCCGGCGGCGTAGCACAGTGCACCCACGGCCACGGCGCGGCCGGTGCCGTACTTATCCGCAATGCCGCCGAAGAGCGGCGAAGCCGCACCCCACAGCAGGTTCTGCAGCGCGATGCCGAAGCCGAACAGCTCGCGGCTCATGCTGAGGTCGAGGCTGATCGGCTTGAGGAACAGGCCGAACGTCGCCCGCAGCCCGGTGGCGAGGGTGAGGATCAAGGCGCCGCAGATGACGGCCAGCCAGAAACCGCGTTGGACGGACATGGGCGCTCCTCTGCCACGGAAAATCGCCGCATGATGCGGTGGCGCAGGCTGCGGCGACAAGCCGCACGGGCGGAGCCCACCCATGCTGGCCTCGCATGCCCGCAGGACTTGTATGGGCACAATTTCGCAGCGCGGGCCCATACGATTGATAATTCGTAGCAAAGCTATAAAAGAGACCCCTCAAAATCGCCTGCAGGGAGCCCATGAGCAATTCGACCGCGCCGGGTACGCCGCCGATCCTCGGCATCATCGGCGGCAGCGGCGTCTATGAGATCGACGGTCTTACCAATGTCCGCTGGGAGCGCGTGCTGACGCCCTGGGGCGAGCCGTCCGACGACCTGATGTTCGGTGAGCTCGACGGCCAGAAGCTGGTCTTCCTGCCGCGTCACGGTCGCGGCCACCGTGTGCCGCCCTCGGCGCTCAACTTCCGCGCCAATATCGACGCGCTGAAACGCGTCGGCGTGACCGAGATCCTGTCGGTCAGTGCCGTCGGCAGCCTGAAGGAGGAGCTGCCGCCCGGTACGTTCGTGATCGTCGACCAGTTCATCGACCGCACCTTCGCGCGGGTGAAGAGCTTCTTCGAGACCGGTTGCGTGGCCCATGTCTCGATGGCGGAGCCGGTATGCCGGCGGCTCGGCAACCACACGGAGGCAGCGCTGAAAGAGCTCGGCCTTCGCGGCAAGCGCGGCGGCACCTACATGGTGATGGAGGGCCCGCAATTCTCGAGCAAGGCCGAGTCGAACCTCTATCGCTCCTGGGGCTGCGACGTCATCGGCATGACCAACATGCCCGAGGCCAAGCTCGCCCGCGAGGCGGAGATGTGTTACGCGACCGTCGCCATGGTCACGGATTACGATTGTTGGCACCCGGATCACGACCATGTGACGGTCGAGGCGGTGGTGAAGGTGCTGCTCGAGAATGCGGCAAAGGCGCGCGCCTTGGTGAAGAAGGTCGCCCCGAAGCTGCGAGACCGCAAGCATGTGTGCGACGCCGGCTGCCACCGGGCACTCGACCACGCTGTCATCACCGCGCCCGCGGCGCGCGACCCCGCCGTGATCCGGCGCCTCGATGCGGTGGCAGGGCGCGTGCTGAAGCCCGTGTGAGCTCGAATCGGTTCGCAAGCAGGAACATCGGAATGAAGAATCTCTGGTCAGACAAGGACGCGCAGGCAGCGATCGAGAAATACGCCGCGCAGGGCATCAACCGCGATCTCGCGCTGCGCGTCTACACGACGCGGCTGCTCGGCGGCGTGCCGGAGCTCGTGTTGCATGGCGGCGGCAACACCTCGGTCAAGACGACCATGAAGGACACGCTTGGCGAGGACGTCGAGGTGCTCTGCATCAAGGGCAGCGGCTGGGACATGGGCGTGATCGAGCCGCCCGGCCTGCCCGCGGTGCGGCTGGCGCCGTTGCGCAAGCTGCTCAAGCTCGACAAGCTGTCCGACGAGGAGATGGTCAATTTCCAGCGGCTCAACCTGCTCGATTCGGCGGCACCGAATCCGTCCGTCGAGACGCTCTTCCACGCCTTCCTGCCGCACAAATTCATCGACCACACCCATGCCAACGCGATCTTGGCGCTGAGCAACCAGCCGAACGGCGAGGAGCTCTGCCGCGAGGTGTTCGACGGCCAGATGGTGCTGGTGCCCTACATCATGCCGGGCTTCACGCTCGCCAAACTCGCGGGCGAGCTGCAGAGCAAGAGCCCCAAGGCTGAGGGCATGATCCTGCTCAAGCACGGCATCTTCACCTGGGGCGGTGACGCGCAGGAAGCCTATACGCGCATGATCGACCACGTGACGCGCGCCGAGGAGCGGCTCGCGCGCGGCCGGCGCAACGTCTTTGCGCCGGGGCCGCTGCCCGAGAAACTCGCGACGCCGGCCGAGGTGGCGCCGATCCTGCGCGGCATGGCCGCCATCCTCGAAGATGCCAACGACGGCGCGTGGAAGCGCTGGATCCTCGAGTTCCGCACCGGCCCGGAGATCCTGAACTACGTGAACGGCGCTGATCTCGCGCGCTATTCGCAGGCTGGTGTCACGACGCCGGAGCAGGTGATCCGCACCAAGGCGAAGGCGCTGATCCTGCCCGCACCTAAGGCCGGCGCGCTCGACGAGTTCGCCAAGGCGGCGCGCGCAGCACTCGAGTCCTACTTCGCCGAGTACAAGGCGTATTTCGGGCGCAACAACGCGGCTTCGCGCGTGCAGCCGAAGAAGAAGATGCTCGATCCGGTGCCGCGCGTGATGCTGGTGCCGGGCCTCGGCTTCTTTGCCCTCGGCAAGTCGGCCAAGGATGCGCGCGTCAACGGCGACGTCTACGCCAATGCGGTCAAGGTCATCACCGCGGCCGAGGGGATTGGCGCGTTCACCAGCATCTCCGAAGCCGACATGTTCGATGTCGAGCACTGGTCGCTCGAGCAGGTGAAGCTCGGAAAGGAACCGGAGAAGCCGCTGGCACGCCAGGTGGCGCTCGTGACCGGCGGTGGCAGCGGGATCGGTGCGGCGACCGTCGCAGCGATGGCGGCGCACGGCGCCGAGGTGGTCGTACTCGACCGCAACGAGGCGGCGGCACAGGCGGTTGCTAAGAAGTTCGGCGGTCTGGCGCTCGGTTGCGACGTCACGAAGCCGGAGCAGGTGCGCGCGGTGTTTGACCGCACCGCGGCGCATTTCGGCGGTATCGACGTCGTCGTTTCGAATGCGGGCGCGGCCTGGCAGGGCCGCATCGGCGAGGTCGACGACGCGACCCTGCGCCAGAGCTTCGAGCTGAACTTCTTCGCGCACCAGACGGTGGCGCAGAACGCGGTGCGCATCATGCGCGCGCAAAAGACCGGCGGCTGCCTGCTCTTCAACGTCTCGAAGCAGGCAGTGAATCCCGGCCCCGATTTCGGGCCCTACGGCCTGCCGAAAGCGTCGACGATGTTCCTGATGCGGCAATACGCCGTCGACTACGGCAAGGACGGCATCCGCTCCAACGCCATCAATGCCGACCGCATCCGCACCGGCCTGCTCACCGACGCGATGGTCGCCTCGCGCTCCAAGGCGCGGGGCGTCAGCGAGCAGGAATACATGGGCGGCAACCTGCTCGGCCGCGAGGTGAAGGCGAGCGATGTGGCGCAGGCTTTCGTGGCCCTGGCACTCGCGAACAAGACCACCGGCGCCGTGCTCACCGTCGACGGCGGCAATATCGCCGCGGCGCTGCGCTAACAGGCGGCGTGATGAAGCCAGGGCGGGGCATCGACCATCTGGTGCTGTGCGTGCGCAGCCTCGATGCCGCGCGCGAGGCCTATGCACGCATGGGGTTCACGCTGACGCCGCCAGCGCAGCATCCGTGGGGCACCGGTAACAGCCTCGTGCAGCTCCAGGGCAACTTCCTCGAACTACTGGCCGTGGTCGATGAGAAGAAGATGATGCCGCCGGGCCGCGGCGAATTCGCCTTCGGCCTGTTCAATCAGGCTTTCCTGGAGCGGCGCGAGGGCTTCTCGATGCTGGTCTTCGCCAGCGACGATGCGCGCCGCGACCAGGCGGAGTTCGCAGGCGCCGGCCTGCAGACCTACGCGCCTTTCGAATTTTCGCGCAAGGCGAAGCTGCCGGGGGGCGATGAGGTGACGGTCGGCTTCTCGCTCGCTTTCGTGACCGACCCGCGCATGCCCGAGGCCGCGTTCTTCGTCTGCCAGCAGCACGCACCGCAGCATTTCTGGAAGCCCGACTACCAGCGCCACGCCAACGGCGCGCTTGCAGTGAGCGAAGTCGTTATGCGCGCCGAGGAGCCGGCATTGCTCGCCGAACTGTTCATCAAGCTGCAGGGCAGGGATGCGGTCAGCGCCGGCACCGGGCAGCTCCTTGTGAACACCGCGCGCGGCCGTGTCGCCGTGCTCGACCCGCGCGGCGCCGCTGAGCGCTTCGGCGATGCGCTGCCGCGCGGGCCGCAAAGCCCGCACTTCATCGCCTACCGCATCACGGTGGCCGATATCGGCAAGACGAAAGCGCTGCTCGACGATGCGGGCCTGGCTTACCGCGCGCAGGACGGCGCGCTTCAGATTGCCGCGAAGGATGCCTTCGGCACGGTGCTCGAATTCGCGGCTTGAGCGCGGCTAAAGTTCGGCTTCGCCGCCTCTCCTAAGAGGCAGGCGGGCCGCACCGAATGCACCGCGACGGCCGGCGTGCGCGGCGCGGATACTTTTCGGGCATGGCACGCGATGACACCGCGATGCGCAAGTCGGCAGCGATCGGCGCCCTGATGATTGGGCTGCTGATCGCGCCTTCGGCTAAGGCCGAGTGGCGCATCAGCGTCTATGGCGGGGGGAGCCACACCTTCGATTCGGACGTCAAGCTGCGCCAGCCCGGCGGCACGGACCTGACGCTCAAGGACGTGCCGTGGCGCGACGAGTCGTTCGAATCGCCAATCTACTACGGCGCCCGGCTCACCTACTGGTTCGAGGACTCGCCTTGGGGGCTCGCACTCGATTTCACGCATGCGAAGATGATCGCGAACACGGGCGACGTCGTCGAGGTGAGCGGAACGCGCGCGGGCATGCCCGTCTCGGGCCAGGAACCACTCGGCGGCACGTTCTCGAATCTGCAGATCTCGCACGGCTTGAACCTGTTGACGCTCAACGGGCTCTATCGCCTGCGGCTGCCGGTTGCGATCGAGCCTTATGCCGGGATCGGCGTGGGCGTCGCCATTCCGCATGTCGAGACGGAGATCGCGGGGGTTGCGACGCAGGATTACCAGCTCGCCGGGCCGGCGGCGCAGGCGCTGGTCGGCATCAATGCACCGGTCCACGGGCGGTTCTCCGCCTTTCTCGAATATAAGCTCTCCTATGCCAACATCGACGGCGACCTGAGCGGCGGCGGAACGCTCGAGGTGGAGCCTTGGACGAATCACTTCGTCCTGGGGCTTTCCTTCCAGCTGTATTGAAGGCCAGCTCGCTTTAGTCGATGTACTTCTTGAAGAAGTCGAGCGTGCGCTCGCGCGCGATGCGGGTGCTGGTCGGCTCGTAGCTGCCGCGCTGGTCGCAGTTGAAGCCGTGGCCGGCCGGGTAGAGGTGGATCTCGACCTTACGCTCCTTCTGCGCCTCGCGGACCTTGTCCACCTCGGCGAGCGGGATCGCGTGGTCCTTCTCGCCGAAATGCATGATGACAGGGCATTTCGGCCGCTCGGCCGCGACGGAGCCGATGCCGCCGCCGTAATAGGACGAGGCCGCGGCAAAGCCGTCTAGGCGCGTCGCCGCCAACCAGGCGAGATAGCCGCCCCAGCAATAGCCGACGACGCCGAGCTTGCCGGCGGGCTTGATTGCGTTGCGCGCGGCGGCGATGTCGCGCAATGCCGCATCGGTGTCGGACTTGCCCTTCATCTCGCGGCCGACCATCACGTCGGCGTCACTGTAACCCACCTCGAAATTCGGTTTGATGCGGTCGAACAGGGCGGGCGCGATCGCCGTGTAGCCCTCGGCCGCAAAGCCATCGGTCACTTTGCGGATGTGGTCGTTGACGCCGAAGATCTCTTGGATCACGACGATGCCGCCGCGCGGCTTGCCCGTCGGATCGGCGCGATAGGCGGAGAATTTGTGTCCATCGGAGGCGGTGAGTGTGACGGTCTTGCCCAAGGCGCTCTCCCTTGCTGAAGGGGTCGGAATTAGCACCCTCGGCGCGCGCAAACAAGCGAGCCGCTACGCGTCCGGGACCGCCTACCCAGGATCGCGGCTAGATGCTCTTGCAAAGCAGGTAGTCCGCGTGCCTAAGCGCGCATAACCTACGTTAGCAATCTGTGCAGGCTCACACGTTGAACCGGAACAGCATCACGTCGCCGTCGCGCACCGCGTAGTCGCGGCCTTCCTGGCGCATCTTGCCGGCGTCCTTGGCGCCCTGCTCGCCTCCGCAGGCGACGAAGTCGTCGAAGGCAATGGTCTCCGCGCAGATGAATCCGCGCTGAAAGTCGGTGTGGATGGCGCCAGCCGCGTCGGGCGCTTTGGCGCCCTTCGGGACGGTCCAGGCGCGCGCCTCCTTCGGGCCTACGGTGAAGAAGGTGATGAGCCCCAGCAGGCCGTAGCCGGCGCGGATCACGCGCGCGAGTCCGGTCTCCTTCAGGCCGAGCGAATCGAGGAACTCCTGACGATCGCTCTCGGGCAGCAGCGCCACCTCGGCCTCGATCGCGGCCGAGATCACGACAGACGACGCGCCTTCGCGCGCCGCCTTCTCGGCTACCTTGCGCGACAGCGCGTTGCCTTCCGAGGCTGCGCCTTCCTCGACATTGCAGACGTAGAGCACAGGCTTTGTCGTCAGCAGCTGCAGCTGGCGGACGATCTCGGCCTGCTCAGGGCTGGGCTTAAAGCTGCGGCCGGGCTTGCCCTCCCGCAGGAGGGCGAGGATCGGCTCCATCACCTCGAGCTGCGCCTTCGCCTCCTTGTCTGCCCCGCGCGCCTTCTTCTGCGCGGCGGCGACGCGCTTTTCCAGGCTGTCCATGTCCGCGAGCATCAGCTCGGTCTCGACCGTCTCGGCGTCGCGCAGCGGGTCGACGGAGCCCTCGACATGCGTGATGTCGCCGCCTTCGAAGCAGCGCAGCACATGCGCGATGGCATCGACCTCGCGGATGTTGGCGAGGAACTGGTTGCCGAGCCCTTCACCCTTGGAGGCGCCGCGGACCAGCCCGGCGATGTCGACGAACTCGAGCTGCGTCGGGATGACTTTCGCCGACTTCGCCAGTGCCGCGAGCTTGTCGAGGCGCGGGTCGGGCACGGGCACGCGGCCGATATTCGGCTCGATCGTGCAAAACGGATAGTTGGCCGAAGCCGCTGCCGCCGTCGCCGTCAACGCATTGAACAGGGTCGACTTGCCGACATTCGGCAGGCCGACGATACCGCAACGAAAACCCATTGTGCTTAGTCCTTGATGACCTTTTCTGCTTTCGGCAGCGGTGGGTTGACCGCGTGCGCCACGCGACTCATGAACCCAGCCTCGTCGCCCGCGACGAGCCGCGGCACCTCCGCGGCGATCGCATCGAGCACCAGGTCCAGCCACGCGGCATCGGCCTTGGCGAAATCGTGCAGCACATAGCCGCTCACCAAGTCCTTGTGGCCGGGATGGCCGATGCCCATCCGCACGCGCCAGTACTCGGGCCCGAGATGGGCATCGAGCGAGCGGATGCCGTTGTGGCCGCCGGAGCCCCCGCCGCGCTTGACCCGCACCTTGCCCGGCAGCAAATCAAGCTCGTCGTAGAACACGAACACGCGGTCCGGCTCTAGCTTGTAGAAGCGTGCCGCCGCCTGCACCGAACGACCGGAGTCGTTCATGTAGGTATGCGGCTTCAGCGCCACCACCTTGCTGGTGCCGATCTGTCCCTCCGAAGTGACGCCCTCGAAGCGGGCGCGCCAGGGCGCGAAGCCATGGCGGCGGACGATCGCGTCCACCGCCATGAAACCGACATTGTGCCGGTGCTTCGCGTAGGCCGGACCGGGATTGCCCAGCCCGACCAGCAGCGCCATCCCGGCCAAAGCCGCTTACTTCTTCGCCGCGGCCTTCTTGTCGCCGCCAGCCGGCGCCGCGGCCGGGGCCGCACCCTTCGCGCCGGCAGCAGCGCCAGCCGCAGGAGCCGCAGCACCCGCCGCCGGAGCCGCAGCAGCCGCCTCGCCAGCGGCAGGAGCCGCCGCAGCCTTCGCAGCCGCCTCGGCCGCCTCTTCCTCGGGCGACTTGAGCACGCTCGGCGCCGCCACCGCGGCGACGGTGAAGTCCCGCGTCGTGATGGTCGGCTTGACGCCCTGCGGCAGCTTCACCGCGCTGATGTGCACGCTATCGCCGATGTCGAGGCCTTCGAGGTCGACCGTGATGATCTGCGGGATGTTGTCCACGGTGCAGTACACCTCGATCGCGTGGCGCACCACGTTCAGCACGCCGCCGCGTTTCAGGCCCGGCGACCTGTCCTTGTTGACGAACTCGACCGGGATCGACACGCGGATGCGCGTGTGCTCGCCGACGCGCATGAAGTCGACATGCTCCGGGCGGTCGGAGACCGGATGGAGCTGCACGTCGCGCGGCAGCACGCGGATGGCGCTGCCGTTGAGCTGCACGTCGAAGACGCGCGTGAAGAAGCTCTGCCCCGCCTTCTGGATCTGCATCGTCAGTTCCTTCGGGTCGAGGTCGATGAGCTGCGGGGGCTGTTTCTCGCCATAGATCACGCCGGGCACGCGCCCCGCGCGACGGGTGGCGCGGGCGGCCCCCTTTCCGGCCCGCTCTCGCGGCTGCGCCGCGATCTTGACTGCTTCAACCATGTCTTTCTCCTTCTCTCACAAACGGCGCCGGCCTCCAGGGGTGCCGGTCGCCCACACGAACTTCAGTCGAACAGGCTTGAAACCGAGCGCTCCTCGCTGATGCGGCGGATCGCCTCGGCCATCAGCGGCGCGATCGAGATCTGGCGGATGTTGTGCGACACGCGCACCGCCTCGGTGCCTTGGATGCTGTCGGTGATCACCAGGGATTTGATCGGCGAGGCGGAGACGCGCGCGACAGCGCCGCCCGACAGCACGCCGTGCACGACATAGGCGTGCACCTCTGTGGCACCGGCCTCCTTGAGCGCCACGGCGGCGTTGCACAGCGTGCCGGCAGAGTCGACGATGTCGTCCGCCAGGATGCAGCAGCGGCCCGCCACATCGCCGATGATGTTCATGACCTCCGACACGCCGGCGCGCTCGCGCCGCTTGTCGATGATGGCGAGGTCGGCATCGATGCGCTTGGCGATCGCGCGCGCGCGTACGACGCCGCCGACGTCCGGCGAAACGACCACCAGGCTCTGACCCTTGAAGCGCTCCTGAATGTCCTTCACGAACACCGGGGCGGAAAACAGGTTGTCGGTCGGAATGTCGAAGAAACCCTGGATCTGGCCGGCATGGAGATCCAGCGTCACGACGCGGTTGGCCCCGGCCGTGGTGATCAGGTTGGCGACCAGCTTGGCCGAGATCGGCGTGCGCGGGCCGGACTTCCGGTCCTGGCGGGCGTAGCCGTAATAGGGGATCACAGCGGTGATGCGGCGGGCCGAGCCGCGGCGGAGCGCGTCGCAGGTGACCAGCAACTCCATCAGGTTGTCGTTGGCGGGGTAGGAGGTCGACTGGATGATGAAGACGTCCTCGCCGCGCACGTTCTCAAGGATCTCGACGAAGACCTCAAGATCCGAGAAGCGCCGCACGCTGGCCTTGGTCAGCGGTAGGTTGAGATAGGCGCTGATCGCCTCGGCCAGCGGCCGATTGCTATTGCAGGTGAGGATCTTCATGCCGGCAGAGCCTCGGTCCCGACGCCCTTAAGTACCTGAGAAATAAACAGGAAACCCGCGGAGGGAGTCCTCCCCCGCGGGCGGCGCGGACTGTATCAGGGTGTCATCCCCCTGTAAACCGGCTTCGCAGGACGGCTCGGCTGCCTAGAACTGGATCGACAGGTTGAGGGCTACGAAGTCGTCGCGGCCGACCTGCCCGTCGAACTCGTCGGTGCGGTAGGTGTAGCTCGCGCCAAGCCGGAAGCTGCGTCCGACCACCGCGGCGCCGGCCGTGAGGTCGGCCACCAGCGGCTTCTTGTCGACGCTCGGGCCGTCCTCCCAGGTGTTGCCGTCGAGGAAGATGTTGCGCGCGACGAGACGGCCCTCGGTGCCGGCGAACAGGTACCAGGCGAAGCTGCGGCCGGCAAAGCCATCCTGGTTGACGAAATCGGACCCAGAAAGCGCCGGCTGCACGCGCGGCTGACCCCAATCGACGCGCAGGCGCCGGCCGACGCGCACCATCGCGCCGGCGCCGGCATAGGTGAAGATGTTGCCGAAAGCGGCGTTCACTTCCGGCAAAATATCGAACTCGAGACCGCCCGCCGCAGTGGCGAACCGCCATTTGCGTTCCTCGCTGAGCACGATACCCGGCTCGTTCTCAAGCTGGTAGGACCAGCCGAGCACCTGCGGCGAACCGACATACGGGTTGATGATGTCGTGCCAGCCATTCTGTACGCGCCGGGCGCCGGCACCTGGGCCGACGAGGCCGAGAGTCAAAGTGGCGCGGTCCAGCGCGTCGTCCGTCTCGCGATACAGCGAGACGCCGCCGTAGAGCCAGCCGGCATAGGGCCGATCGTTAGGATCGGGCGGCACGCGCAGGAGATCGTCGGGCGTGAAGATGCTCTGGCCGATGAATCCGCCGACATAGATGCGGCCGTTCTCCGTGCCTGGCAGGAAGATCGCGTTGGCGACCCCGTTCCATCGCGCGAACCAGGGCTCGCCCGCGCGGTGAGCTGCGAAAAGCGACGCGTAGAGGCCCTGCGTGTAGTGCTTATCGCCATCGGCGAGCGAGTCGTTCTCCTCGAGCAGATTGAACGTCCAATCGCGGCCGCCGTCCTGCGCGATCGCGGCGCCGAAGCAGAAGGGCAACAGGAGACTGGAAAGAAGAACTCGAAAAAGACTCATTGCTTCACCGGCGCGCGTTCGAGCAGGTCGGCGAGTCCTTCCGCGGCGCCATCGGCGACAGCACTCGCCATTTCAGGCCAGGCACGTTCGAGGAATTCGGGTGTCACGTCGTTCTGCTGCTCCACTTGGCCGAGTTCGCTGCCGTCCGGGGCGTAAACGGTCCATGTGACGTTCACATTCCGCAGCTTCTGGCCGCGCGGCACGATGCTGACGGCGCCGCGGACCTCGAAGCTCTCCTTTTCGTTCGGCTCGGCGAGCTTCACGCCGTTGCGCCGCAGCGCGTAATCGAGGGCGCGAGCGAGGACGACGTCGCCATCGCGCGGCGCACCGGTGACCTTGCCGATCTTCAGCGGCGGCCGGGGCGGTGACGGATTGACGGCATCGGGCTGCAGGGCTGCGGCAATCGGTACCGCGGCACTGTGCGCAACCGCCGTGAAGTCCAGGCCGCCGGACGCCTGCACCGCGCGGTCGAGCGGCACTTTGAATGTCTTCACCAGCGCGCCGCGCGGGTCGCGTAGCTCGAAATGGGCAACCGGTACGCCGCCATCGCCCGGCATAGTCTCGCCCTCGATCAGATAGCTGTAGCGATTGCCTTCGCTGGTTGTCGCCAGCACGTTCTCGCGCTGCAGAGCCGCCGCGAGTTTCTCGGCGAGCTCCACCGCCATCGGCTCGGGCAGGCCGGCGACCGGCAGCACGATCACGCCGGCACGGTCGGGCAGCATTAGCAGCTGATTGCCTTCGGCCTTTTCGTCGGGCTGGAATGGCCGCGGCACGTTCCCACAGGCGCCGAGCAGAAGCGCGGCGATGAGAAGGAGCAATCGGCTAGAGCGCACAGGTCACCAGCAGGGCGAGGAAGCAGAAGACGATGAACATGAACAGGTGCGGCATGATGCGGACCCGATCACGGGGCGAGGGCGATCACCGAAATCCCGCGGCCATAGTCTTTTTCGCCGCGCAGGCAGGCACGGCGATAACTGAAGAATCTGTCTTCTTCGCGGCAGGTATCGTTGGTTAGCGCGTCCACGGCGGATACGCCGAGTTTCTTCAGCCGTCGCGCTACATAGCCGCGCAGATCGAACATGAAATGGCCGCTGCGTGCCGATGGCCTGAAGAAGCCCGCATTCTCCGGGTCTTCGGCGAGGAAGGAGGCCGGGAATTCCGGCCCGACCTCGTATGAAGCTTGTGCGATGCACGGACCGATTGCCGCGACCAGGTTTTCGGGCCGCGCTCCATGCTTCGCCATCGCCGCGATGGTTGCATCGAGCACGCCGCTGACCGCGCCGCGCCAGCCGGCATGCGCGGCACCGACCACGCGCGCCTTGCGGTCCGCGAACAGCACCGGCGCGCAGTCAGCGGTGAGAATTCCGAGCGCTACGCCCGGCCGCGCAGTGACCATCGCGTCAGCGCGCGGCGCCTGCTCGCGGGCCCAGGGAGTCTCCACCTCGACGACGGTCGGGCTGTGAATCTGGTAGGCGGTAACGAGCGCGCTCGGTTGCATGTCCATCGCGGCCATGACGCGGCCTCGATTGGTCGCGACCTTGTCGGTATCGTCGCCTGAGCCGAGCCCGCAATTCAGCGAGGCGTACAGGCCTTCGCTGACGCCGCCTGCGCGCGTGAAGAAGCCATGGCGTACGCCGGCAACCGCGGCGATGGTGTCGTGAGTCAGCATCGATTGTTCGTGCATCAGCCTGATTGAGGGGGTGGGTCGAAGCCGGGCGGCGTCGGCGCGTGGCGCGCCGTGAGCGCCAGTACTTGGAACAAGGTGCCCATTTGCGTCTCGCCGATCAAGCATTCGCAGGCGGCGGCGATATCGCGACGCTGCTGCGGCGCCGCCCGACGCAGCAGGATCGTCGCGCGCGCGGCGATGCCGAGGCGATTGAGGAACAGCCCTTGCGGCACGGGACCGTGAACGGCAGCGCCGGCTTCCCGCGCCGCGCGGGCCAGCGCTGCAAAATCGACATGGGCTGTGAGATCGCTCTCGCCGGGCATGTCGAGCGGTCCGACCATCCGGTGTTGCCGCACGGCCTGCAGCGTATCGCCGGTGCCGCTTGCCGGCGCGCCATAGTCGATGATGAGAGCAGCGCCCCCGTCCGCGCCGATACGGGCAGCAAGCGCGCGCACGAGCGCACGGCTTGCAGGCGAAGTTTCGACGATGGCGCCCGGCGGCGCGTTCCGGTGCGCCGGTTCGAGCGGTGGATCGGAGACGGGCGCGCCGACGACGAAGGCGAGGCTCTGGCCACTCGACTCCAGACCGACGCAGCGTGCGCGCCAGCCATCGGCGGTCCGCTCATATTGTTCCACCGGCAGCGCATCGAAGAACTCGTTTGCGATGACGATGGCCGGCCCGGCAGGAATCGTCGCTATCGACTCATGCCAAGCCGGCCGCGCAGCGCCGAGCGCTTCCGCCTGGCGGGCGCGCAGGGCGGGATTGATCTCGACCAGATGCAGATCGGCCGCCGCCCGGAAATCGGGGGCGGCCTTGGCGACCGCGCGCAGCGCATCGGCCATCAGCGTGCCGCGTCCCGGTCCCAATTCGACAAGCCGCACCGGCATAGGCTGGCCGATCGCCCGCCAGACCGCCGCGGCCCACGCGCCGATCAGCTCACCGAACATCTGGCTGATCTCGGGTGCTGTGATGAAGTCACCGCCGCGGCCGATCGCGTCGGCGCGGCGATAGTAGCCGTGCTCGGGATCGCCGAGACAGATCCTCATGTAGTCGCCGACGGAGAGCGGGCCCTCGCGCCGGATGCGCTCGATCAGCGTACAGGCCAGCGGTGTCACGCGCGCGGCTTGGTGAGCGGCAGAGGCGGGCGCTTGCCGCTGCTGACGATCAGCCAGATGCCCGCGACCAGCATCGGCAGCGACAGGATCTGCCCCATCGTGACCGGCCCGACGATGAAGCCGAGATGCGCGTCGGGTTCGCGGAAGATCTCGCCGATCATCCGCGCGACCGCATAGCCGCTCAGAAACGCGCCGCCGATGAAGCCCGGGCGCCGGCGCAGCTCCACGCGATGGGCCAGCATGGCGAGAATCGCAAACAGCACGAGTCCTTCCAAAGCAGCCTGATAGAGCTGGCTCGGATGGCGCGGGTCGGGCCCGCCATGCGGAAAGACCATCGCCCAGGGCACGTCGCTGACGCGGCCGAACAGCTCGCCATTGATGAAGTTGGCAATACGGCCGAAGAACAGGCCGATCGGGGTCACCGCGGAGACGATGTCGCCTAGCGCGAACATGGATACGCCGCGCTGGCGCGCGAACAGGATGATCGCGACGATGACTCCAAGCATGCCGCCGTGGAAGGACATGCCGCCGCGCCAGAGGAAGGCGATCTCCAGCGGGTTGTCGATGTAGTAGCCGGGCTTATAGAACAGCACGTAGCCCAGCCGCCCGCCGATGATGATGCCGACAGTCACCCACACGATGAAGTCGTCGAGTGTCGTGCGCTCCATGATGTAAGGCGGCCGCTTTACGAGATAGACCGCGTACTGCCATCCGAGCAGGATGCCGGTGATGTAGGCGAGCGCGTACCAGCGCACGGCGAGCGGGCCAATCTCGAATGCGACCGGGTGGATGTCCGGAAAGGCGAGCGCGAGCGTGATCACGACATCCTCTCAGCGATACGGATCTGGCGTGGCAAGGTACTGCTCGACATAACGGCGCACGCCGGCTTCGAGCGGCGTGAAGGGTGCCGTATAGCCCGCCCGGCGCAGGCGGTCCATCTTTGCCTCGGTGAAATACTGGTAACGCTCGCGCAGCGCCGGCGGCGTATCGATGAACTCGATGCGCGCGTTGCGGCCGCACGCAGCGAACACCGCGCGCGCCAGGTCGGCGAAGCTGCGCGCCTGGCCAGTGCCGACATTGAACAGGCCGCAGGCCTCGGGATGGTCGAGCAGCCACACCATCACGTCGATGCAATCGCCGACCCAGATGAAGTCGCGCTTCTGGCCGCCGTCGGGATAGGCCGGATTGTGCGACTTGAACAGAATCGCCGCTTCGCCTGAGACGGCTTTCGGGTAGAGCTGGTGCACGACAGAGCGCTGCGCGCCCTTGTGGTATTCGTTCGGGCCGTAGACGTTGAAGAATTTCAGGCCGGCGCTGGGCGGATCTTGCCAGCCGCGCGTCGCGGCGAGCTTGCGGTCGAACAGATGCTTGCTCCAGCCATACGGGTTCAACGGCCGCAGCTTCGCCAGCGCCTGCGCCGTCGGATCGTCGTCGAAGCCGGCGCTGCCGTCGCCATAGGTCGCGGCGGAGGACGCGTAGACGAAGCGCTTGCCGAGCAAGCGGCACCATTCCCACACGGCCATGGAAAAGCGGAAGTTCCGCTCGATGATCAGGTCGACATCGGTCTCGGTCGTGCTCGAGATCGCGCCGAGATGGAACACGGCGTCGATGCTGGCTGCGTGCTTCCTAAGGAAATCGAGAAGCTGCTCGGGTGCGACGACATCTGCCAGCCCGCGCTTGGCGATGTTGCGCCACTTGTCGCCGCTGCCGAGCATGTCGCAGATCGCGACGTCGTGGCCGCGCTCCTCGAGTGCGGCCGCAAGGTTCGAGCCGATGAACCCGGCGCCGCCGGTCA
>DATAAP010000346.1:0-1862 GCA_036260035.1 Alphaproteobacteria bacterium
GCCTTCTTTCCGATCGCGCTGAACACTATCGCCGCCTTCTCCAACGTCGACGAGAACTATCTGCGCGCGTCGCGCGCCATGGGCGCCTCGCAGTGGCAGCAGTTCCGCTACGTCTATCTGCCGGCGGCGCTGCCGGTCACGCTCACAGGCCTGCGCATCGGCTTCTTCATCTGCATCGCCTCGGTGCTGGGCGGCGAGACGCTCGCCGCCACCGCCGGTATCGGCCGCTCGACCGCGCTCGCGGCCGAGCTGATGGAAACCGCGCGCCTCTATGCCTGGATCGCGTTTGTGGTGTGCATGTCGGTGATGCTCAATCTGCTCGCGCTCGCGGTCGAGACGCGCAGCGAGCGCGAGTGAACCATGAGCGGCAGCGCCATCCGCCTCATCCGCTTTACGCTGATCCTCGGCGTGCTGGTGCTGTGGGAGTTCTATGCGCGTCTGTTCGCGACCTCGACGCTCACTGCGGCGCCAAGCCAGATACTCGCAGAGCTGTGGCCGAAAGTGCTGGGCGAGCCGGCCGTGCGCTTCGCCATCGGCGTGACGCTGGTCGAGATGGTCGTGGCGTTCGCGCTGTCGGTCGTGTTCGGCATGCTGATCGGCGTGCTGATCGGGATGACGAATATCGGCCGCCGCAGCTTCTATCCGATCGTGCTGTTGCTGTACGGCATCCCGCAGGCGATCCTGTTGCCGTTGTTCATCCTGGTGTTCGGACTCGGGCCCGCCGGCAAGATCGCCTTCGGCTTCAGCCACGGCGTGTTCCCTGTCATCGTCAACACCATCGCCGGCATGCGCAATGTCAACCCGCTCCTCGTCACCGGCGCCGCCGCCATGGGCGCAACGCGCATGCAGCAGCTGCGCTACGTCATGTTTCCGCACATGGTCACGGCGGTATTCACTGGCTTGCGGCTCGCGATGACGCTCACATTGCTGGGTGTGCTGCTCGCAGAACTGTTCGTCTCGCAGGGCGGCATCGGTGCCTTCACGCTGCTGTATGCCGAGACCTTCAACCCGGCGGCGCTGATCGCGCTCATTCTGACGCTGGCGATGCTCGCGATCATTCTCAACGAGACGGTGCGCATGATCGAGGCGAATTTCTCGCGCTGGAAGGAATGACGACGTGGCTGTGTTCGACGACCGCAGACAGCGGCTCCTGCAGGAGATGGCGGGTGAGGGCCTCGACGTTCTGCTGCTCTACGGCAACGCCTGGCAGAACGACTATCTGCGCTACGCAACCGATTTTGGCATTCTGGAGGGGCAGGGGCTCGCGCTCGTGCGCGAGGATGGCGTGACGCTTTACCTCGACAGCGCGCTGGAAGCCGACCGCGCGGCGATTGAGTGCACGGCGATCCACGTCGTACACGCGCCGGACGTGTTGAGCGAGGTGGAGGCCGCGCTCAGCCGCTTGAGCAACCGCCGCATTGGCACCGCGCCGGCGCGTCTCATTCCTCGCAGGCTTGCGGCGCGTGCGAAAGACCTGAACCTCTCCGACCGCACCGCCTTTCTCGACCGTCTGCTGATGGGGAAACTTCCGGCCGAGGTCGACGCCATCCGTCGCGCCTGCCAGGTCGCGGACGAGGGTTATCGAGTGTTCATGCAGGCCGCGCGGGTCGGCCGCGCCGATTACGAGCTGATCGCCGAGACCGAGGCTTTCTTTCGCTCGAAGGGCGTTGAAGACAATTTCCAGATCATCGGCGTCGGGGGGCCGGAGGTGCGCGGCATGGCGCCGCCCAGCGGCAGGAAACTCAAAGCCGGCGATCTCGTCACCACCGAGCTCACCCCCTGCGTCGACGGCTACTACGCCCAGATCTGCCGCACGCTCGTCGTCGGCGAGCCCACCGCCGATCAACGCAAAGCGTTCGCGC
>DATAAP010000347.1:0-6649 GCA_036260035.1 Alphaproteobacteria bacterium
GCGCGCGGCGGCTAACTCGTCGCGCCGCGGGCGCTGCGTCAGGTCACCACTGACGGCAACGAGATCGGGCGCGAGTTCATGAAGCGCGGTGAGGAGATCCTCGGCGACGCCAGGATCGTGCCGTCCGAAATGCAGATCGGAGATGTGCGCGATGCGGCGCATGTCAGTCGATGCCAAGGCGCGGCGCTAGCACGCGCAGCGCGCCGGGGCGGCTGCGATAGCGCAGCGGCGGAACCATCTTGCGCAGCTCGCCGTCGAGCGCCACGCGCAGACGGTGCGCGCGCGAGTCGATGGTCAGCGCCTCGGCACGGATTTCGTCGAAGTCCAAGAGCGGCCTCATGCGCCCGAACGCCGCCTTGAGCAGCACCCACAGCAGATGCAGGCGGCTTGCGCTGCGCGCGACATAGACGCAGAGCTCGCCCCGATCGAGCGCCGCGCGCGTGCCGAGGGCTGCTCCTTCGACCGCATAGCGGTTGTTGCCTATGAAGGCGCATGGGGTCTTCCGCCGCCGTTCGCCCTCGCCTGTGCGGATGGTCAGGCGGTGCATCGGGAAGCGGCGCATCATCCAGCCGAAGGCAAGCACCATGGCGCCCCATTTGCCGAGGCCGAGGGCGCGGCGCTGCCGGTCGCGGATCTCCAGCATGTAAGGATAGATGCCGATGGACGCGTTGTTGACGAAGGTTTGGCCGTTGACCTCAGCGATATCGACGGTCTGCGCGTTGCACTCCGCGATCACCATGCAGGCGAGCTCCAGTTGATCGGGAATGCGGAGATCGCGGGCGAAGTGGTTCAGCGTGCCGAGCGGCAGCACGCCGAGGGGAATGCCGGTGCCGGCGAGGTGCGCCGCGGCGGTGCCGATCGTCCCGTCGCCGCCGCCGACGACGAGCGCGTCGAAGGCGAAGGTCTCGCCCGCGGCGCGGGCTCCCAGCGCTGTCTGCAGGGCGGGCACCAGCTCCGCTCCGCGAACCAGCTCGATCGTCGCATCGACCCCGGCCGCCGCGAAGGCCTCGGCCACCCGCGGATGAATGCGCTCGCGGCCGAGGGATGCGGCCGCCTTGCCATGCACGTTGAGAATCGCCAGTACGCGCATCCGCGCACGTCCGGTCGTCTGCGCAAGACCGTTCGTAGCGGGATCCGCCCATTCGCGCGTCGTCGTCGCTTGCATCGCCCTGAATAACGGCAGAGATCGCGCCAGGGTCCCCGGCGCGTCTCAGTCGAGCGTGGCGGTCGCCTCGATGCGTGCGATGCAGTCGCGTAGCACCCCGAGCAGGGTCTCGCGATCCTTCACGGCGGTGGCATCAGATGGATCGAAGCGGTCGACCCAGCTCTCCGCCAGGTCACGCAGCGGGAAGCGCAGCGCGTCGCGCGCACCGACGAAATGGATCGCGACGTCACCCTGGGTGAACCGCGCCCGCACCTCCTGCGATACGGCCTCGCTGATCTGATCCCAGGGAATCGCGAGTTTGAGGCGCATGCGGTCCGCGGCATCGACCATGACCAGCAGGCTGGTCCCGTCATTTTCGAGTTCGCTACGATACGTCCCTTCCATGGCCCACCTGCCCTGCTGCCTCGCCCGACGGAACAACGCAGCGGTCGGCACCTAGTTGCCGCTCGCGCTGGCCTGGTTAAGGGCCTGATCCGCCGCGGATTTACCTTCCATTACCCCTTTGTCCCTACGCTGCTGGGCTTCATGCCGGAGCCGTGAGCCCCGATCGATCCGCACATGGTGTTTGCATCAACCCTGACCCAGACCATCGTCCGGATGCTGCGGCCTGCCGACCCGTCGGCACGGCTTCGGCTGGGCATCTGGGCGGGCGTGGGCAGCCTGCTCGCGGTGCTTTGGCTGCTGTTCGTCATTGCCAGCGTGCAGCAGTTCGACGTGGCCCGCCGCGCCGCCGTCTCCAACACCGCCACCTTGGCCCGGCTGATCGAAGCCTGGGCGCTTTCCTCCCTCGGCCGGATCGACGATCTCGCCGCGATGGTGGAGCCGCATCTCTATGGCAATCCCGACGATGGCCATCTGGCGATGATGCTGACGCGGCAGCGGCAGACAAATCCGACGCTGTTCCTGGCGATCGACATCGTCCGGCCGGACGGCAGCGTCGTCGCCAGCTCCGCGACCGAACCGATGCACGCCGCCGCACGCAACTTCGACAGCGACATCCAGACGCGCAGCGCCACGATGATCGGCCTGCCGCGCCAGGTGGGCGACGGCATCCGCATCCCAATCCTGCGCACGCTGACCGACATCGAAGGGCACCCGCTGGGCGGCCTCATCGTCGAGGTCGACCCCGCGTATTTTGCCGGCTTCTACTCCGACCTCGGCCTGCCGGCGGATGCCGCGGTCATGCTGTTCCGCGCCGATGGCCCGCTGCTCGCTGCGAACCGACCCGAGCTCGGTACGCTCGGCCGGTCGTATCCGGAGAACGCATTGTGGTCGGTGGTGCGGAGCACGCCGGCCGGTGCATTCGAGACCGTCGATCTCGACGGCGTGAACCGCATCGTGTCCTACCGCGCCAACGGGGCCATGCCGCTGATCGTCTCGATCGGGCTGTCGACGGAGTCGATTCTGGCCGACGTGCTGCGCCGTTCGATCGTCAATGCGCTGATCGGACTCATGCTGTCGCTCGCCGTGGTGCTCGTCACCATCTTCGCGGTGAAGCAGCTTGCCCGCCGCGCCCAGACCGAACAGGCGCTGCGCGTTGCCGCGTCCGCGGTGGCTTCGGTCGGCAACGGCGTCGCTATCGTCGAGGCGGATGCTGCGCGCACGGTCGTGCAGATCAACCCGGCGTTCGCCCGGCTGACGGGCCGCCCGCGCGGAGAGGTCGAGGGCAAAGACTGGGACAGCCTCGGCATCACGGAAAGCGCCCTGCCCTGGCCCGACGCCAACCGACGCGAGGCGCCCGCAGAGATGGCCTTGGAGACCGATTTCAAGCGCAAGGACGGCAGCACCTTCTGGGGCGAGCTGCGCGCCTCTCCCATCCGCGGCGAGAGCGGCCAGACGACGCATGTCGTCTTCGTCCTGACGGACCTCAGCGAGCGCAAGAAAGCCGAGGACGAGCTCGTCGAGGCGAAGGACGAGGCCGTGGCAGCCAGCCGAGCCAAGTCCGAGTTCCTCGCCAATATGAGCCACGAGCTGCGCACGCCGCTAAACGCCATCATCGGTTTCGCCGACATCATCGTGCGGCAGCTCATGGGGCCGGTCGGCACGCCGCGCTATGTGGAATACGCGCGCGACATCTGGATGTCGGGCTCGCACCTTCTCGAGATCATCTCCGACATCCTCGACCTGGCCAAGATCGAGGCCTCGCAGCTCGCGCTCGACGAGCAGCTCGTCGATCTCGCGAAGGTCTTCGCTGCCTGCCGGACCCTGGCGGCCGAGCGCGTGGCGCGCGCCGGGGTGGAGATCGCGGTCGACTGTCCGGAGAGCCTGCCGCAGCTCCGCGGCGACGAGCTGCGAATCAAGCAGATCGTGCTCAACCTGCTGACCAATGCGGTGAAGTTCAGCGAGCGCGGCGGCCGCGTCGACCTTCGGGCGCGGCTCGACGGCGGTGGCGGGCTTGTGGTGGAGGTGCAGGATCGCGGCTGCGGCATGAGCGAGGACGAGCTATGGCTGGCGCTCCAGCCCTTCCGCCAGGTCAGCAGCTCCGTGGCCAAGCGCGGCGAGGGCACCGGCCTCGGGCTGCCGCTCGTGGTGCGCCTCGCGGAGCTGCACGGCGGGCAGCTCGACATCCGCACCGCACCGGGTGAAGGCACCACCGCGACGATACGCTTCCCGCCCGCCCGCACGCACAACGTTTCCGCAGCCGCCTGAGTCCGATTGATAATGCCCGACGGCCGCCCAGCTTTGCGGCGGGCCGATGTCGGAATGGCGCGCCCGCGTTCGTCCTCCGGGCACGGAATGGAGGACCTATGGCGAAATCAGAGACATCAGCTCAGCTTCAGGAGCTCATCGAAGCTCGCGCTGCCGCAATCCGCGCCAAGGACGTGGCCCGCGCGCTGTCCGTCTACACGCCGGACGTGGTCAATTTCGACCTGCCGCCGCCGCTCCGCTTCATCGGCGCCGAAGCGCTGGATCCCAAGGGCTTGGGCGGCTGGTTCGAAACCTGGGTCGGTCCGATCGGCCTTGAGCATCGTGATTTCCAGGTCTTCGCGGATGGCGAGCTCGCCTTTGCGCACGGCCTGGTCCGCCTTCACGGCAAGCGCACCGGCGGCGAAACCACCGACGTGTGGGTGCGGCAGACCTTCGGCTTCCATCGCGTCGCCGGCGCCTGGAAGATCGCGCACGAGCACACTTCGGTCCCGTTCTACATGGACGGGAGCTATCGGGCCGCTGTCGACCTGAAGCCCTGAGCGCTACCGCCGCACGACCTGGCCGCGGATCTCGCCGCCGGGATTGTTCGGCGTGTGCAGGTTGATGTACCAGCGCCCGGCGAGCAGGTCGGCCGCCTGCGCCTGGTTGATCGTCGCCGAGCCCGTCAGCGGCGAGGGTGCGCCGGCGGTGGCAATCGGCACCAGGACGGGCGCGTTGCCCTCGGTGGTGGCGGGCCCGTGGAAATGTGCGGCGCTCAGCGGCGCGGAGAGACCTGAATAGTTGATCGTCCAGGACAGCGCGCCGGTCGCCGTGTCGAGCCGCACCTGGCCCTGCCCCGTCGCCGTGCTCGGGTTGGGCGGCACCTCGTTGCGCGCTGACAGCTCCGCCCGCATCTCGACGATTTCGGCGTGCACCGGCAGCGCCAGCACGCACGCGGTCAAGACTAGAGACGTGATTCGAATCCCAGGCATCGCACCCCCCGATATTGTTCGACGTTGTGCGCCATTATTGCATGCGCGCACGGCGACGCACAGGGCGGCCGTTTCACATCCGCGTGCTGCCGCCGAGGCCCGATGCGCTCATGAAAAACCCCGCGTCCGGCAGGCGGAGCGGGGTCCCGAACCCCCTAGCCCTGCCAGTACATCCGTGGTCAGGGCATTAGGGTCGATTGCGCGGCTGTTAGGCGGCGCGCAGGTTCTCGGCAGCGGCCTTGCCGTTGCGCTGGTTCATTACGATGTCAAACGTGATCTTCTGACCCTCATTGAGGGTGCTCAGACCGGCGCGCTCGACGGCGCTAATATGGACGAACACGTCCTTTTCGCCGGTCTCCGGCTGAATGAAGCCGAAGCCCTTCGTTGCGTTGAACCACTTCACTGTTCCCGTCGTCATGGGAGCTTTCCTTTTACGTACATGGTCGTCAGCCACGCACCTCGCGCGGCCGTTGGTCTCGAGATTTTGGGGAGAATTTCGTCAGTCAGCCGCGCTATGCGCGGCAAGGCCAAGTCGTTCGGCCGAAGCTCGATAAAGTATAAATAGAGGTCGCCCTAGCATTACGCAAGAGGCGAGACAATGATTTTTCGCCCATCCGGCAAGGTTTCCACAGCTTTGGTGGGACGGCGAGCATTTCACAAATTGTTAACGTCGAGATGTGGACTCTCCTGTTGAGCTATACTCAACCTGCGAATGCGGGCCGTTCCGCCAGGAGACCCCATGCCCCCGTTAACCAAAGTCCTCTTCCTCGAGATGGACGCCGGCGAGCACACGCTCGTGCGCAAATGGGCGGCCGAAGGCGTGATGCCCAATGTGCAGCGGCTGCTGCAGCGGGGCGTGGTCGGGCCGACCGTGGCGCCGAAGGGCTTCTTCGTCGGCTCGATCTGGCCATCCCTCACGACGGGGGTGTCGCCGGCGAAGCATGCCGTGCACTCCTGGGAGCAGATCAGGCCCGGCACCTACGAGTTCTTCCGCTGCATGGCCCCGGAGCAGCTCAAGCGCGAGCCGTTCTGGAAGCCGCTGAGCCGCGCCGGCAAGCGCCTCGCGGTATTCGATATGCCGCTGTCGGCCATCTACCCGGACATCAACGGCATCCAGAGCGCGGAATGGGGCGCGCATGACGCGGTGTACGGGTTCCGCACGTCGTCACCGGCACTGAAAGACGAGATCCTGCAGAAGTTCGGCCCGGCGCCGTCCTTCTCCTGCGACGGGCCGAAGACGCCCCAGCAATATGCCGCCTTCCGCGACACGCTGGTGGACGGCATTCAGCGGAAGGCCGATCTCACCTGCCACTATTTGAGCCAGGGCGGCTGGGACTTCTTCGGTCAGGTCTTCACCGAGAGCCATTGCGCGGGCCATCAGTGCTGGCACCTGAACGACAAGACCTCGCCCTTCTACGATCCCGCCGTCGCGGCAGTCGCCGGCAATCCGATGAAGGACGTGTACGCCGCGATCGACGCAGCGGTCGGACGCGTGCTGACGCTCGTCGGCGACGACACGATCGTGATCTTCCTGCTCGGCCACGGCATGGGCCACGCCTACGGCGCCTACTACCTGTTCCCGCAGATCCTGATGCGGCTCGGCGTCGCCAAGCCGCGCGCGAAGCAGGAGGTGGCCGCCCCCACCCGCGCGACCAAGCGGACGACCGACAGCGCCCTGTCCGCGGTGTGGCGCGCCATGCCGCAGGGCATCAAAGACATGCTGCGCCCGTTGCGCAACAATCTGCGCGACTGGATCGACCACGATCCGAACTGGGAGCGCCCGGGCGGTCCGCGCCATATCGATCTGCCGGGCAGTGCCTGCTTCACCATCGACAACAACCACGCCGTTTCGACCGTGCGGCTC
>DATAAP010000348.1:0-5230 GCA_036260035.1 Alphaproteobacteria bacterium
GGCCATGCAACGCGATCTCGAAGGGCTTTTGGTAGTCTCCGTCGAACAGGCGGTGGCGGCGCCCTATTGCTCCAGCCGCCTGGCAGATGCGGGCGCGCGCGTGATCAAGGTCGAGCGGCCGGAGGGCGATTTCGCCCGCCGCTACGATGCGCACGTCAATGGCGAGAGCGCCTATTTCGTTTGGCTCAACCGCGGCAAGGAATCGATCGTCCTCGATATCAAGAACCCGGCCGACAACGCGCTGCTGCAGCGGATGATCGCCCGGGCCGACATCTTCATCCAGAACCTGCTGCCGGGTGCCGCAGACCGCGCAGGCGTCGGCAGCCAGGCTCTGCGCGCGAAATATCCGCGGCTGATCACCGTCGACATCAGCGGCTACGGCGACACCGGCCCCTATGCGGAGATGAAGTCCTACGATCTACTCGTGCAGGCCGAGACGGGTCTGTGCATGGTGACCGGACGGCCGGAAGGGCCCGGGCGCGTCGGGGTGTCGGTGTGCGATATCGCGGCCGGTATGTACGCCTATCAGGCGGTGCTCGAGGCGCTGATCGAGCGCGGCCGGACGGGCGAGGGCAGCGCGATCAAGGTGTCGCTCTTCGACGGCATGGCGGAATGGATGACGGTGCCGCTGCTGCATCAGGACTATGGCGACGGCGCGCCGCCGCGTGTCGGCCTCAACCACCCGTCCGTGGCGCCCTACGGTGCGTATGAATCGCGGGACGGGCAGCTCATCCTGATCTCGATCCAGAACGAGCGCGAATGGGTGCGCTTCTGCGCCGAGGTGCTTGGCGATGCAGCGATCGCAACCGATCAGCGGTTCGACAGCAATGTCGCACGCGTCAAGAACCGGCCGGCGCTCGATGCGATTATCGCGCAGAAATTTGGCGCAGCGGATGCCGATCGGCTGGCGCAACTGCTGAAAGACGCGCAGATCGCCTTCGGCCGCGTCAACACCGTCGCGCAGTTTTCCAAGCATCCGCAATTGCGCCGCGCGACCGTCGCGACGCCGAATGGCGATGTGGCGTTGCCGGCGCCACCCGCCCAGTTCGTCGGCTCGCCGCGTAACCTGCGGCCGGTGCCAGAGCTGGGCGAGCATTCCGAAGCGATCCGCCGCGAATTCGCCGACGCGAAGGCGGCCGAGTGATGGCGCTCTCCGACGACGACATCGCGCATCTGAAGAGCTGGGTCGGCCGCACGCAGACGGTAGAGGACATTATCGCCACCGACCGGGTGGCCGCGATGGCGGCGACGCTCGATCTCGAGCGCACGCCGGAAGCGGGCGAGGCGTTGCCGCCGGGCTGGCACTGGCTCTTTTTCAACGGCGCAGCGCGGCAGGGCGAGCTCGGGCCCGACGGCCATCCGCGTCGCGGCGGGTTCCTGCCGCCGGTGCCGCTGCCGCGCCGTATGTGGGCAGGCGGCCGGATCACGGTCTCGGGGACGCTGCCGATAGGAGCGCCGGCTCGCCGCGAGTCGCGGATCCTGAGCGTCGACGCCAAGCGTGGGCGCAGCGGCGATCTGGTGTTCGTGACCGTGCAGCACACGGTCCATGGCGGGCGCGGGGCGGCGCTCGAAGAGGAACACGACATCGTCTATCGCGAGGCGCCGGCACCGGGCGCGCTGGCGCCGCAGCCGGAGCCGGCACCTTCCGGCGCCGTCTGGCGCCGCGAGATCAAGCCGGACCCCGTTCTGCTGTTCCGCTACTCGGCCCTGACTTTCAACGGGCACCGCATCCACTATGACCATCCGTATGTCACCCAAGTCGAGGGCTATCCAGGGCTGATCGTCCACGGGCCGCTGATTGCAACTCTGCTGCTCGACCTGCTGGCTCGGCAGAAACCGCACACGCAGCTGCGCCGCTTCCGCTTCCGGGCCAAGAGCCCGCTTTTCGACACCGCAGCTTTTCATGTGAATGGTGTTCCCGCCGCAGACGAGACGGAGGTCCGGCTGTGGGCCGAGGGGCCGGGCGCGGTTCTGGCGATGGACGCGGCCGCGACCATCGATAATGGCTCTTGACCGGGCGAAATCGCATTACTGACAGGCTGTTAGCGCTTCTTGTCAGAGTCTCGCCCGTTGCCCATACTTATTCACCATGGCCAGGCCGCGGACGAAACTTGCTGCTCAATACGAGGCCCGACCGGCGGCCGGCGAGCGTCGCTGCGACTATGCCGGCTGCGGCGCCCACGGCGAATTCCGGGCACCGCGCTCGCGCGATCGGCTCACGGAGTACTTCTGGTTCTGCCTGGACCATGTCCGCGCCTACAACGCGACCTGGGACTACTACAAAGGTATGAGTCCCGACGAGATCGAGGCCGCCCGGCGTGCTGACACGGTCGGATGGCGGCCGACTTGGCCGCTCGGGACGCATCCTCGCCGCTATGACCATATTGATCCGGAACAGTTGCGGGCTGCCTTCAGCCGGTTGTTCGACGAGGACATGTTCGCCGGCCACCAGGACGCGCCGCCGCGCAATCCCCGTCCCCTGACGCCGGAGGAAGAGGCGCTGGCCGTCATGGACCTCGAGGTCGGGGTGACGGCCGAGGAGATCAAGGCCCGCTACAAGGAGTTGGTCAAGCTGCACCACCCGGACGCGAACGGGGGCGACAAGGCCGCCGAAGAACGGCTAAAATCCATCAATCAGGCCTACACCTTCCTGAAAGCGCAGGCGCAGAATGACTGACCGCCGGCGACCGACTGCCGCCGCGTGGCGTATTGCGCGCCGCGCATAACTGGAAACGAAGCTTCTCGAGAACGATATTTCTGACATGTCCCCCGCGATGAACACGGCTGCCACCGATACGGCAAAGGCTCTTCCCGACATCAAGGTCAAGGTCCGCCAGACCTTCGGGATCGACAGCGACATGGAAGTGCCGGCTTTCTCAAAGCCGAGCGATCATGTGCCCGATCTCGACGAGGCCTATCGCTTCGACCGCGATACCACGCTGTCGATCCTCGCTGGCTTCGCCTTCAACCGCCGCGTCCTGGTGCAGGGCTATCATGGCACCGGTAAGTCGACGCATATCGAGCAGGTCGCGGCGCGCCTGAACTGGCCGTGCATCCGCATCAATCTTGACAGCCACATCAGCCGCATCGATCTCGTCGGCCGCGATGCGATTGTGCTGCGCGATGGCGTGCAGGTGACGGAGTTCCGCGAAGGTCTGCTGCCTTGGGCATTGCAGCATCCCTGCGCGCTGGTGTTCGACGAGTACGACGCCGGCCGCGCCGACGTCATGTTCGTGATTCAGCGCGTGCTCGAGGTCGAGGGCAAGCTCACCTTGCTCGACCAGAACCGCGTGATCCGGCCGCACCCGGCATTCCGACTGTTTGCCACCGCGAACACGGTAGGCCTCGGCGATACGACCGGCCTCTATCACGGGACGCAGCAGATCAACCAAGGCCAAATGGACCGCTGGAACATCGTGGCCACGTTGAACTACCTGCCTCATGAGGAAGAGGTGAACATCGTCCTCGCCAAGGTGCCGTATTTTGACAACAAGGACGGGCGCGAGCTGGTTTCGGCGATGGTGGCGTTGGCCGATCTGACGCGCGCGGGCTTCATCGCGGGCGACATCTCCACGGTGATGTCGCCGCGTACGGTCATGACCTGGGCCGACAATGTGCGCATCTTCGGCGACGTGCCGTTCGCGTTCCGCGTCACGTTCCTGAACAAGTGCGACGAAGTCGAGCGCTCCACGGTCGCCGAGTACTACCAGCGCTGCTTCGGCGTTGAGCTCGGCGGCCATAAGCTGGGCGGCGGTCCGGGGCATCACTCGCACTGAGCGGCGCACAAGGCTGACATGGCGCGGCAGAACGACGGACCAATCGAGGCCTTCCGGCAGGTGACGGGTGCGGCAATTCGGGCGATCTCGCATCGCCCCGAAATGACCGTATCGTTTGCGCCAGAAGGTGCAGGATTACGCGGCACCGATGCGCGGCTGCCGGTGCCGTCGCGCGACCTGCCGCCGGACGAGGTCGCCATCGTACGTGGCGAGGCCGATGCAATGGCGTTGCGGCTTCGCCATCACGACGACGCCGTTCATGCGCGGCGCCAGCCTGCGGGCCAGATGTCGCGCGCCATCTTCAACGCCGTCGAGCAGGCGCGCTGCGAGGCTATCGGGGCGCGGACCATGGCCGGCGTTGCGTCGAATCTCGGCGCCGCGCTCGAGGAGCGCTGCCGGACCCAGGGCTATGCGCGCGTGACGGACAGGGAAGCGGCGCCGCTGGCCGAAGTGGTCTCGCTGCTCGCACGCGAGGCGATGACCGGGATGCCGCCGCCACCGAGCGCACGGCGCATGGTGGATCTGTGGCGGCCATGGATCGAGGCGCGCGCCGGCGCCGACTTCAAGGCCTTGTACAAGTTGGTCGGCAACCAGGAGGCGTTCGCCTCGACCGTCCGCCGCCTCATAGACGACCTGCAGCTTGGCGAAGACGACGCCGAGGCGAGCGAGTCCGACGAGGATCAGGGGCAGAGCGAGCAGAACCAGCAGGGCGCCGAGGCCGGCGAGCGTGGCGAAGGCGCTGAGGAATCCGCGGACAGTGCTGCGGCTGGCGAGGTTCGCGAGATGCCGGGCGAGGAGGGCGCCGAGGGCGCGACGGAGGACAGCGAGGGCGAAGATGCCACGGGCATGGGCGAGGAGGGGCCTGAGCGTCCCGGCCGTCGCTGGCGCTCGAATCCGAATCTCTCGAACGCACCCGATGAGCCGGCCTATCGCGCCTTCACGACGGAGTTCGACGAGATGGTCGAGGCGGATGTGCTGTGCGACCCGGACGAGCTGTCGCGGCTGCGCCATCACCTCGACCAGCAGCTCGGCCATCTGCAGAACGTGATCGGCCGGCTGGCAAATCGGCTGCAGCGGCGGCTGCTCGCGCGGCAGAACCGGGCGTGGGAGTTCGATCTCGAGGAAGGCATGCTCGATGCGGCGCGGCTCGCGCGCATCGTCGTCAATCCGGTCTATCCGCTCTCTTACAAGCGCGAGCGCGATACAGATTTCCGCGACACGGTCGTCACGTTGCTGATCGATAACTCCGGATCGATGCGCGGGCGGCCCATCACGGTTGCGGCGATGAGCGCGGACATCCTGGCGCGCACGCTCGAGCGCTGCGGCGTCAAGGTCGAGATCCTCGGCTTCACGACGCGTGCCTGGAAGGGCGGTCAGAGCCGCGAGCGCCGGCTCTCGGCCGGCAAGCCGGCGGCACCTGGGCGGCTCAACGACCTCCGCCATATCGTCTATAA
>DATAAP010000349.1:0-2974 GCA_036260035.1 Alphaproteobacteria bacterium
AGCTGCCCGGCGTGGGCGAGAACCTGCAGGACCATCTGCAGATCCGCATGGTCTATAAGGTCAGCAACGTGCGCACCCTGAACGAGGTCGCGGGCAAGCTGCTCCACCGCGCCGGAACAGCGCGTATTGCAGCCCCATGCCGGCGCGGTGCAGCAGCTTGCCGGCGATCTCGTTGAGCGTGCGCACGCCGCTGACCTTGTAGACCACGCGGATCTGCAGATGGTCCTGCAGGTTCTCGCCGACGCCGGCGAGCTCGTGCCGCACGGCGATGCCGTGCTGCTGCAGGAGCGCGCTAGGGCCAATGCCGGAGACCTGCATAAGCTGCGGCGAGCCGATGGCGCCGGCGGCGAGGATCACCTCGCCATGCGCGGCAGCGTAGCGGAGCTCATCGCCCTGCCAGAACTCGACGCCACCCACGCGCTTGCCTTCGAGCCGCAGCGACTTCGCCTGCGCATTCGTGACGATGTGCAGGTTCGGCCGGTTCATCGCCGGCCGCAGGAACGCCTTTGCCGTGGTCCAGCGGATGCCGCGGCGCTGGTTGACATGGAAATAGCCGCAGCCCTCGTTGTCACCGCAGTTGAAGTCATCTGTCTTGCGGATGCCGACCTCCGCGGCCGCGTCGCGGAAGGCGTCAAGAATCTCCCAAGAGATTCGCGGCATCTCCACCCGCCACTCGCCGCCCTCGCCGTGGTGCTCGCTGGCTCCGGAGAAATGATGCTGGGACCGCTTGAAGTACGGCAGCACGTCATCCCATGACCAGCCGGCATTGCCGAGCTGCCGCCACTGGTCATAGTCGCGCGCCTGGCCGCGCATATAGATCATGCCGTTGATCGCCGAGCAACCGCCCAGCACCTTGCCACGCGGGTAGTTGAGCGCGCGGCCGTTGAGGCCCTCCTCGGGCTCAGTCTTGAAGCACCAGTCGGTGCGCGGGTTGTTCTGGGTGTAGAGATAGCCGATCGGGACGTGGATCCAGAAATAGCTGTCCTTCCCGCCCGCCTCGAGCAGCAGCACCTTCACCGAAGGATCGGCGCTCAGCCGGTTCGCCAGCACACAGCCGGCTGTGCCGGCGCCCACGATGATGTAGTCGAAACTGCCGATGCTCTGCGTTTCCTTGACCATGTTTGTTGCTCGTGTTGGCGGGACCGGCCTCGTTGAACCGGTCCCGCTCTCGCTATCACCTTTGCGCGACGCGAGCAAATCCGCCAGCGCTGATCAGCCCTGCGCGTGCCGCGCGGTCGGCGACGCTGGCCACCGCGCGCAGCGACGCCACGACGATATTGGCGTCCAAGCCTGCCCCGAACAACGTCCGCCCACCCACCCGCGCCTCGACATAGGCGGCGGCGAGGGCGTCGGCGCCCTGCGTGATCGCGTGCTCGCGGAAATCGCGGATCTCAAGCGCGATGCCGCACTCCCGCCGCAGCGCGTCGACGAAGGCGTCGATGGGCCCGGTGCCTTGCCCACGCACGATGCGCATCTCGCCATCGAGGCGAATATGCGCCTCGATCGTGCGCTCGCCGCCCGTGCCCGGCCAGGTCTTGTGGTCGACGAACTCGATCGCACGCGGAACGAGGTACTCGTCCTGGAAAGCGTTCCAAATCGCTTGCGAGGTGATCTCCTTGCCCGTCGCGTCGGCGATGCGCTGCACGATCTGCGAGAACTCCACCTGCAGGCCGCGCGGCAGATCGAGCCCGCGATCGGCCTGCAGCAGGTAGGCCACGCCGCCCTTGCCCGACTGGCTGTTGACGCGGATCACCGCCTCGTAGGTGCGGCCGAGATCCGCGGGATCGATCGGCAGGTACGGCACCTCCCACAGGCCGCTGTTGCTGCGCTCCATCGCCGCGAAGCCTTTCTTGATCGCGTCCTGATGCGAGCCGGAGAACGCGGTGTAGACGAGCTCTCCCGCATAGGGATGGCGCGGATGCACCGGCAGCTGGTTGCAGTACTCGACCGTACGGACGATCGCTTCGATGTCCTTGATCTCGATCTGCGGGTCGATGCCCTGGCTGAACATGTTAAGCGCCAGCGTCACGACGTCGACATTGCCGGTGCGCTCGCCGTTGCCGAACAGCGTGCCCTCCACGCGGTCGCAACCTGCCATCATCGCCAACTCCGCCGCCGCGACCCCGGTACCGCGGTCGTTATGCGGATGCACGCTGAGTACGATGCTGTCGCGGTTCTTCACGTTGCGCCCGAACCATTCGATCTGATCCGCGAACACGTTGGGTGTTGCCATCTCCACCGTCGCCGGCAGGTTGATGATCATCTTGCGCTGCGGCGTCGGCTGCCAGACAGCTATGACCGCCTCGCAGATCTCCTTGGCGAAGTCGAGCTCCGTGCCGGTGAAGCTCTCGGGCGAGTACTGGTAGACGATCTCCGTGCCCTTCATCTTCGCCGCGAGGTCCTTGATGCGGCGCGCCCCCTTGACCGCGATGTCGACGATGCCGGGCCGGTCCAGCCCGAATACGACTCGGCGCTGCAGGGTGGACGTCGAGTTGTAGAGATGGACGATCGCGCGGCGCGCGCCCCGCAGGCTCTCGAAGGTGCGGTCGATCAGCTCGTCGCGCGCCTGCGTCAGCACCTGGATGGTCACATCCTCAGGGATGAGATTCTGCTCGATCAGCTCGCGGACGAAATCGAAATCGGTCTGCGAGGCGGCGGGGAAGCCGACCTCGATCTCCTTGAAGCCCATGCGCACCAGCAGGTCGAACATGCGGCGCTTGCGCTCGGGCCCCATCGGCTCGACCAGCGCCTGGTTGCCATCGCGCAGGTCGACGCTGCACCAGATCGGCGCCCTGTCGATGGCGCGGCTGGGCCATCGTCGGTCCGGCAGGTCGATCGGCTGGAACGGACGGTACTTATGAATCGGCATTGCAGTCATGGCGGAATCCTTGTTGCTCAAAATGGAAGGCGGGCGCGGGTCAGGCCGCCGGAACCGGCACAAGCCGGTCAGCGGCCGCGGCTAAGTCGCGCGCGC
>DATAAP010000350.1:0-4600 GCA_036260035.1 Alphaproteobacteria bacterium
GCCAGCGGTTGACCCAGCTGAGGAAATGCCGCGAGAACGCTTCCAGCACCGCCTCGACCGTAGCCTCGGCGGCACCTTCCTCGTGCAGCGACGTCGCTGGAACGGCCGTCTCGGCCGGGTGGTCTTTCACGTTGATGCCGAGCCCGAGCACCAGCCACTCGAGCCTGTCCGCGCCGGCGCTCTCCGTCTCGAGCAGGATGCCCGCGGCCTTGCGGTGGTTGAGGAGAATGTCGTTCGGCCATTTGTAGCGCAGGTCGATCATCGGCGGCATGACCTCAGCCAGCCCTGCACCGGCGCCGAGCGCCGCCACGAAGCTCAGCTGCGACGCGGCAGCCGGCGCGCAATCCGGCCGCAGCACGAGCGAGAGGTAGAGATTGCCCGGCGGCGAGGTCCACGAGCGCCCACCGCGGCCACGTCCCTTCGTCTGCTCGCGTGCCCAGACCAGCGTGCCATCCTCGGCGCCAGCGCGCGCGAGCCGCTTGGCCTCCTCGTTGGTGCTGTCGACGGTCTCCAGCGAGACCAGGCGATAGGCCGGCGGCAGGCGCAGCTCGGCCCCGGCCATGGTCACCCGGCGAAGAGCGCTGCTGCAGCAGCGCTCGCACTCGAGAAGAGCGGCGCCGGATAGATCGAGAAGAGCAGCGTGAAGGCGCTCGCCGCCAGCATGACTGCCGCGATGGGCCGCTCCAGAGGGCGATCAAACGCCTCCGCCGGCGCATCGAAGTACATCACCTTGACGAGGCGCAAATAGTAGAAGGCGCCGACGACGCTGGTCAGCACGCCGATGACGGCGAGCGTGTAGAGGCCCTGCGCCACCGCGGCCTGGAAGATGAACAGCTTGCTGAAGAAGCCGGCCAGCGGCGGGATGCCGGCCATCGCGAACATGGCGATGGCGAGCGCTGCGGCCAGACCCTTATGCGTCTGCGCGAGGCCGGAGAGATCGCTGATCTGCTCGACCATACGGCCGCGGTGCCGCATCGACAGGATAACGGCGAAGGTGCCGACATTCATGAACAGGTAGATCGCCATGTAGATCAGCACGCCGCGGATGCCGGCTTCGTCGCCGGCCGCGAGCCCGATCAGCGCATAGCCGATATGGCCGATGGAGCTGTAGGCCATCAGGCGCTTGATGTTGGTCTGCCAAATTGCCGCGAAGGAGCCGATCAGCATCGATACGATCGACACGAATACGATGATCTGCTGCCATTCGCCGATCAGCGGCCCGAACGGCTCCACCATCACGCGTACGAACAGCGCCACCGCCGCCATCTTGGGCGCGATCGCGAAGAAGGCAGTGACCGGCGTGGGCGCCCCCTCATATACGTCCGGGGTCCACATGTGGAACGGCGCCGCGGCGACCTTGAAGGCAAGGCCAGCTGCGACGAAGACGATGCCGAAGATGACGCCGAGCGGCGGCGTGCCGGCGCTTTCGACGAGTACCGCCGACAGTGCCTTAAAGCTGGTTGTGCCGGCGAAGCCGTAGATCAGCGAGGCGCCGTAGAGCAACATGCCGGAGGACAGGGCGCCGAGGACGAAGTACTTCAACCCCGCCTCCGTCGAGCGCACGGAATCGCGCTGGAACGACGCCACGACGTAGAGCGACAGGCTCTGCAGCTCGAGGCCGACATAGAGCGAAATAAGGTCGCCGGCCGAGATCATCATCATCATGCCGACAGTGGCCAGCAGGATCAGCACCGGGAATTCGGGCCGGTTGATGCCTTCACGGCGGTTAAAGTCGATCGACATGACGATGCCGAGCGCCGAGCCGAGCAGCACCAGCACCTTCATGAACGAGGCGAAGGAGTCCACCACGAACATGCCGTTGAAGCCGGCGGTGCGCGGGCCCGCGAGGCCCATCACCGGGACGATCGCGATCAGCAGGATGATGACCGCGCCCCAGGAGACGAGCGAGGCCGAGCCGTCGCCGCGGAACACGCCGAAGACGAGGAGCGCCATGGCGGCGGCGGCGAGCAGCAGCTCGGGAACCGCGAGGGCGACGTTGAGCATTTCGTAGGTCATGGCGGGCCTAGCGGGTGGCGAGCATGCGCACGGCCGCCGGTGCCGGCTGTTCGGGCGGCGGCGTGGAGAGGGCGGACTGGTAGCGCGTCACGATGTTGTCGACGGACACGGCGAAGACATCAAGGAAGGGCTTGGGATAGATGCCCATCCACAGAACGAGCGCGACCAGCGGCGCGAAGGTCGCCAGCTCGCGCTTGTTGAGGTCGAGGATGGTCCGCAGCTCGGCCCGGACCAGCTCGCCGAAGATCACGCGCCGGTACAGGTACAGCATGTAGGGCGCGCCAAGGATCAGGCCGGTGGTCGCGAACAGCGCCGCCCAGGTGTTCGACTGGAAGGCGCCCATCAGCACTAGGAACTCGCCGACGAAGCCGCTCGTCCCGGGCAGGCCGACCGAGGCCAGCATGAATACCATGAACACCGCGGCATAGGCCGGCATGCGGTAGACCAGGCCACCGTAGCGCGCGATCTCGCGTGTATGCATGCGGTCATAGACGACGCCGACGCAGAGGAACAGCGCGCCGGAGACGACGCCGTGGCTCAGCATCTGAAACATCGCGCCTTCCACGCCCTGCACGCCGCCCGTGAAGATGCCGAGCGTCACGTAGCCCATATGGGCGACGGAGGAGTACGCGATCAGCTTCTTCATGTCCTCCTGGGCCAGCGCCACCAGCGAGGTGTAGATGATGGCGACGATGCTGAGGACGTAGACGAGCGGCGTGAAATAGGCCGAGGCGTCGGGGAACATCGGCAGCGAGAACCGCAGGAAGCCGTAGCCGCCCATTTTCAGCAGCACGCCCGCTAGGATCACCGAGCCCGCCGTGGGCGCATCCACGTGCGCGTCTGGGAGCCAGGTGTGCACGGGCCACATCGGCATCTTGACCGCGAACGAGGCGAAGAAGGCGAGCCACAGCCATTTCTGCATCGTCGGTGCGAAGGTGTAGCTCAGCAGCGTCGGGATATCGGTCGTCTCGGCCTCAAAATACATCGCCAGGATGGCGACCAGCATCAGCACCGAGCCGGCGAGCGTGTAGAGGAAGAACTTGAACGCCGAGTAGACGCGCCTTCCGCCGCCCCAGATGCCGATGATCAGGAACATCGGGATCAGCACGCCCTCGAAGAAGACGTAGAACAGCACGAGGTCGAGGGCCGCGAAGGTGCCGACCATCATGGTCTCCAGCACCAGGAAGGCGATCATGTACTCCTTCACCCGCGTCTCGATCGCCTCCCAGCTCGCCAAGATGCAGAGTGGCGTCAGCAAGGTCGAGAGCAGCACGAACAGCATCGAGATGCCGTCCACGCCCATATGGTAGGTGATGCCGAACGGCGTCATCCATTCGCGCTTCTCGACGAATTGGAAGCCGGGATTGGCGGTGTCGAAGTCCACCCACAGCAGCAGCGAAAGCGCGAAGGTGATCAACGACGTCCACAGCGCCACCGCGCGGGCATTGCGCGCGACCACGTCCTCGTCGCCGCGCACCAGCATGATGAAGGCGGCGCCGACTAGCGGCAGGAAGGTGACGAGAGAAAGGATCGGCCAGTCCGCAGTCATGGTTCAGCCCAACCCCAGCATTGCCGCGATCTGCGGACGGAAGAGATACCAGCTTGTGATCAGCACCACGCCGATGAGCATCGCGAAGGCGTAGTGGTAGACGTAGCCGGTCTGCAGCCGGCTGGCGCCCTGCGCGATATTGAGCGTGCGCGCGGCGATGCCGTCGGGGCCCAGCCCGTCGATAATGGCGCCGTCGCCTTTCTTCCACAGCCCGCGGCCGAGCCAGAAGGCGGTGCGCACGAATAGGATGTCATAGAGCTCGTCGAAGTACCATTTGTTCAGCAGGAACTTGTAAAGCCCCTGCCACTTCGCCGCGATCTGCGCCGGCCGCTCCGGATTGCGGATATACAAGCCGTACGCGATGCCAATGCCAATCAAGCCGACGATCACCGGTGCGATCATCACCCAGAACGGCACGTGATGCGCCGCTTCTATTGAATTGTGCTGCGGCAGCACCTTGATTGATTCGCGCCAGAAACCCTCCATGCCGTGACCGACGAAAGACTCGTAGGCCAGCCAACCGGCAAACACGGAGCCCACCGCCAGCACGTAAAGCGGCACCAGCATCACATTCGGCGATTCATGCGCGTGCTCCATGACATGATGGTCGGCGCGCGGAGCGCCGAAAAAGGTCAGGAACAGCAGCCGCCACGAATAGAAAGCGGTCATCAGCGCTGCCGCGATGCCAAGCCAGAATGCGTACTGGCCGACCACGCTATGCGCCCCAAATGCCGCCTCGAGAATGATGTCCTTTGAATAGAATCCGGCGAAACCGAAGACGAGCGGAATTCCGAGCCCTGCCAGCGCGATGCTGCCAATCCACATCAGGACGTGTGTGATCGGGATCACCCGGCGCAGGCCGCCCATCCGCCGCAAATCCTGCTCGCCGCCGAGCGCATGGATCACCGAGCCAGAGCCGAGGAACAGCAGCGCTTTGAAGAAGGCGTGCGTCATCAGATGGAAGATCGCCGCTGCGTAGGCCGACACGCCGGCCGCGAAAAACATGTAGCCGAGCTGCGAGCAGGTCGAGTACGC